>MFBL01000042.1 GCA_001774945.1 Candidatus Curtissbacteria bacterium RIFCSPHIGHO2_12_FULL_41_17 | reverse complement strand
TTCTCGCTTTATTTAGTAGTTAATTTTGTTTTATTCTGCCTGTCTTTATTTTTCATCTATAAGATATTCAAATCCAAGGCTTCCGAAAGAAAAAAGAAGCTTTTATTGTCATTAGTTTTTGTTTTTTTTGTCTTAGTTTTGGCTTTTTCAGTCTTTGAAGCTTATTTCCGCTATGTTTACGACGAATCAGATGGTTTGGGGTATTTAAAAGTTAACTCAAAATGGCATCAAAGACACGTAATATATAATGCTTATTTTTATCGGGATAGAGATTTTACAGTTGAAAAAAAAGAGGGGGTTAAACGTATTGGTGTAATTGGTGATTCGATTGCCTTTGGAGGCGGGATAAAAAATGTCAATGACCGATTTTCAAACCTGCTTGAAAAAAAGTTAAAAGATAGCGGATATAAAGTTGAAGTTTATGACTTGGGCAAACCGGGTTACGATACAGAAGGCGAAATAGCAGAATATCAAAAAGTCAAAAATCTCGATTTTGACATAATTATCTGGGAATATTTTTTAAATGATGTCCAGCCTCAAGAGAAAAGTACTGGTACGCCCATTATTGCCAGAAACAGCCAAACTGCCAATTTTGTCCAATTTTTTTCAGACAAATCATATTTTTTTGATTTTATCTTCTGGAGATTATCCACTCGTTATCAAAAAACTTTTGAACAGTTAAAAACCGCGGATCTTGCCCAATACGAAGATCAAAATATTTTAAATCACCACAAACTAATAATTGCCGACTTTTTAAAAGAATTAAATTTGGAAAATAAAAAAGTCGTCGTGATTATTTTTCCTCTATTAGCTTTTTTAGGTCCAGATTACCCCGCAGGCGAAATACATAATCAAATGGCTAATTTTTTTGAAGATAATGGTGCAGAAGTTATTGATTTGTTGGATTATTTAAAGGATAAGAACGGACGAGATCTGTGGGCAAGTCAATTTGATTCTCATCCAAATGAGTTTGTGCACAGATTAGCTGCGGACAAATTATTTGATAAAGTTAAGCCTCTTTTTAGATAGTCTACTTGCTCCTAGCTTTAGACTGGGCTTTCATTGTCCCAGTTGCCTGGGCAACACCCCATTGAACAAGAGTAATGATTGCAGCCAAAATTAAAACCCATAAAATGCTGGAAATTCCAAGCCCTGTTAGAACTGCAAGTCTTTTTACAACCCAAAGCCCGACAAAGTTAACGGCTAAAAAAATTAATGCCCAGAGTTTATCGTCTTTTAACTTAAAGCCGCTTTTTTCTACTACTTGCGGTGTGAATGTCACAATTAATGTTAGAACTAACCCGGCAATAATAGCAGCCATAGACGAGGAAACTTTGTCATTACCTAAAACTACATTGCCCGCAAAAACTGCAGCAGATACTAAAATCACAACAGTATTTGCCACCCAAAAGCTTAAAAAATTTACAAGTTGTTTTTGATTCACGTTTTCACCTCCTTCTTATATATTTCCTTATATACTTTAGGATAGATCAACGAATCTGTCGAGTCAAACCGAAACTCCCAGACATAAAATTGACTTAAGCATCTGCCTGTAGTAGATTGATGGTAGTGTAATGGTCCCGCAAGAGTTGATAATAGACAAGCTAAAGCAATGCATTGACCCTGAACTTGGCATTAATATTGTCGATTTGGGCTTAGTTTACAGTATTAATATTGAGGGTTCACGTATAAGTATTCTTATGACCCTAACTACTGCCGGATGTCCCCTAGAATCATATTTCGTTAAAGACATTTCCATAAAACTTAAATCTTTAAAGGGAGTTTCGGATGTAACCGTTGAGACGACTTTTGACCCTCCCTGGAATCCTGCTAAGATGTCCCAGGAATCAAAAGATCTCCTCGGTTTTGTCAATTAAGCCTAGAAATTCCCGTTGACATTTCGGGTTTCCTTCGGTTATAGTAACATTCCATCTGTCCTATTCTGCCTTATTTTTAGGGGCTTGACAAGAGCAAGATTTAGTGTCTAAGCTGAAGACAGACCACAATATATTGTGCTTTTGGGAGTTTCGTGAAACTTCTGTCAATAACCAAAAGCAGATAATTTCAGAACATAGGGCAGTTATAAGCAGAGCTTGCGGTCCTCGTCCTTGCGGACTGCGGGCCTAAAGCAGAGCTTTTCTGCGAAAAAAAAGGATTTGAGGGAAACAGCGTGATTTGTCCGTTTTGTGCACACGAGGTAACTCGTGTAGTTGATAAAAGAGAGGGTGCCAGTGGCAAGACAACACGCAGAAGACGAGAGTGTCAGAAGTGTACCCGCAGATTTACAACATTCGAAAGGGTGGAAACTCTAGACCTTTTAGTTATTAAAAAAGACGGCAAAAGAGAAATATTTGACAGGATTAAACTGCGGAGCGGAATAATTAAGGCTTGCGAGAAAAGACCCGTTTCCGCCGAAGATATCGAAAAAATTATAGACGAGATTGAGGCGGAACTTAGAAAAAATAATGCTCAGGAGGTTTCCAGTAAAAAAATCGGCGAACTGGTCATAAAAAAATTAAAAAAATTAGATGAAATTGCCTATATTAGGTTTGCTTCGGTATATCGGCAATTTGCCGATTTAAGTGATTTCGAAAGGGAACTTTCGAAGTTATCTAAGGGTCTTAAAAAATGATGAAAAAACATAAGTTGACAAGAGTTGACGTTCGAAAAATCGGACGAAAAATCCCCGCTTGCCCAAAAGACCTTTTTGAGCCTACTCTTTCTGAAAACGCAGCTTATATTGCCAAAACGCGTTACGCATTTAGAAATGAAAAAGGCGAACCAATTGAGTCCCCAAAAGAAATGTTTTGGCGCATTGCCTATTATATAGGGGCAGCGGATCGTCTCTACCACGACGAAAAAATACACAAGAAAACGGCGAGAGAATTTTATGAGTTAATGGCTTCCCAAAGCTTTATTCCAAACACTCCAACTTTGGTTAATTCAGGTAAAGTTGGCCAATCACTTTCCGCGTGTTTTGTCCTGCCGGTTGAAGATGATATGGAATCGATTCTAAAAACAATGCGCGATATGGCAATGATCCATAAAATGGGAGGAGGAACAGGTTTTTCTTTTTCCAAACTTAGGCCTAAGGACGATATTATTGGAACTTCTAAAGGTAAGTCGACAGGGCCTGTCGCTTTCATGCAGGCTTACAACGATGTAACTTCCCAGATTCGCCAGGGTGGGGTCAGACGCGGAGCCAATATGGGAATCCTGCATTATACTCATCCGGATATTTTACGCTTTGCTGTTCATAAAGTAGATGAATTTTCACTTACTAACTTTAATATTTCAACAACAGTAACAGAAGATTTTATGGAAAAAGTTGGCAAAGATGCCAAGTATGTCAAGAGCGATGAAGAATTTGATAGCGCAGTTGAAAATATCGTTGCCCAAATCAAAGAAGCATATGCTATCCGTGATCTTGATCTCAAAAACGTCAGAGTCGAAGAAGGAGTAGCAAAACTTTATGATCTTTGTCGCGCCACTCACGAAGACGAAGGTTACAATTTAATAAATCCCAGAACTAGCGAAGTTACAGATCGCCTTAATGCTAAAAAATTCTTTAATCTCCTGACCCGTCTTGCCTGGCAGTATGGTGATCCTGGAATGATTCTTATAGACAGAGTTAACAATTCTCGTGCCAACCCAACTCCCAATGTCGGTATGATTGAGGCAACAAATCCTTGTGCCGAGCAACCTCTTCTTCCGTACGATGCCTGCACCCTCGGCTCGATCAATCTCTCGAAATTTGTCGAAGGCACCGAAGGTGCCGAAGATCCCGAGCAAAGTCGAGGGATAGATGAAAGGATTAATTGGCAAGACCTCAAAGCAGCTATTCATACGGCTATTCATTTTTTGGACAATGTTTTGGACATGAACGAATATCCGGTTGCCGAAATCGACGAAATGACCAGAAAAATTAGGAGAGTCGGCCTTGGTGTTATGGGGTGGGCAGATATGCTTGTTAAATTGCAAATAGGTTATAACACCCAGGAAGGGTTTGAACTGGCAGAAAAAGTCATGCAATTTGTGCAAAATGAAGCAGATAATGCCAGTGTAAATTTGGCAAAGGTTAGAGGTGTTTTCCCTGCATTTAAAGGTTCAATTTATGATAAGAAAGGCGGGTTTCGTGTTAGAAATGCCGCCAGAACAACCATTGCTCCGACAGGTACGATTTCGCTTCTTGCGGATTGCTCAAGCGGTATCGAACCTCATTTTGCGCAGGCGTTTGCCAAAAACACTATTGAAGGTAAAAGACTTTTTAACACTAATCCGTACTTTCTGGCAGTTCTAAAAGATCAAGATCTGGAATCTGAAGAGCTTTTTGCAAAGATCGAAGAGAACCACGGATCTATTCAAACACTTTCCGAAATTCCTGATGATTTAAAGAAAACATTTGTAGTTGCGGGCGACATCTCACCTCTGGATCACGTAAGAATGGCTGCCGCTTTTCAGAAATACACAGACAATGGTATTTCCAAAACAATCAACTTTCCAAATGCAGCGACAGTAGAAGATGTAAGACAGTCTTATTGGTTAAGCTACGAACTTGGCTGCAATATGATAACTATTTATCGTGACGGGTCACGTGTAAAACAAGTCCTGGAGGTTAAATCCGGTAAGTCGTATTATGATCAACTTGCAGGCCATCGGTCCCGAGATGATTCGAGGGGCGGCCATTTTGATGATGAGGGGAATGAACTGCCTGCCACGCAAGGCGGGCCGATTGTTCCAAGAAAGAAACCGACACCTCAAGAGGCATGGGGGATGCGCATTCGCAAAAAAGCAGACGTCGGTTATGTTTATACTTCTGTTTTTCGCGACGGAGAAGGTGATCCTGTCGAGGTTTTTGTAACTATCGGCAAAACCGGAGGCTATGTTGCCGGAGCTGCCGAAGTCACCGGAAGACTGGCCTCCCGCGCACTTAAATACGGAGCAACCCTGGAAGAGGTAGCTTCGGATCTGGTTGGTATTTCCTGCGGAACTCCTTACGGCTTTGGTCCGGACAGCGTCCTTTCGGCATTTGATGCTGTCGGAAAATCTCTTATGGAAATAGCTAGAACAAAACAGCTGCAACTGCCGGAAATTACCGAGCAGGAAAATTTAGTGAAGACCCAATTAAATCACACGCCAGGCGGCATAACCAATGGGGTATTAACAAATGGTCAGACCAATACCCAAGCTAATGGTGAAACAAAATCCAATGGCAAAACTCAACAATTACCGCTAAACGGCACTTCTTCACCCTTGCCGATTAATAATTTAAAACAACATATTAGAGGATCGGCTCAAGCAGCAGTTGTTGTTTCGATTTCTCAAGATGAGGAAAAAATTATCGAGAGCAAGTTTTCAATCTGCCCGGATTGTGCAAGCCCCGTTGTCTATATGGAAGGCTGCCGAACCTGCATCAACCCCACCTGCGGCTGGAGCAAGTGCAGTTAACCTCGGATCATCTTTTTAAGAATTTCGAAATCTTCCTCTAATATTTTACGGCTGGTGGAACTATAAAGTACAACCGCAGGATGGTAAAGCGGAACAATTACACAAGGTCCAAAACCGACTTTGGCATTAATTGCTTTACCGTGCAAAACACTAATTGACTG
>MFBL01000041.1 GCA_001774945.1 Candidatus Curtissbacteria bacterium RIFCSPHIGHO2_12_FULL_41_17 | reverse complement strand
TCGATTATGGACAAAAGCAAGGTGATTAATCCAAAAACTACAAGGGCTGCCGAAATAGTCGGATCGGAAAGAAACTGCGAAAAACTATAAACCGCAGCTTCTTGCTTTTTCTTCTTGGGCATATCTAATTTTAGCTTAAACTGCTGAGTTTCTCTTGTCAATTGCCCATGATGTAGGGTTTCGATAGACTCAACCCCCTTCGCCTCACTCCCTAGTCGAAGACCCTGAGCGAACACTTCGATGTTACTCAGTGTAAACTACGTGAGTCGAAGGGTCGGGGATCGCGGACTCGAACCGCGGACCTCTCCGTCCCGAACGAAGCGCTCTACCAACTGAGCTAATCCCCGATTTTGCTTGCGTGCTTGCCCCACGAAGCTTTAGCGAAGTGGGGTTACCGATACACTACACCCCGAATCGAAACAATTATACAAAAAAAGAAGGATTTTTACATTCCGCTTGGAACCGGGCCTTGATGTGGCGGGCTTGAGAATCTCTGGTAAATCGATTATTCTCATTTTAGTCCAATGTTCCAGTTATTTTCAAAACTCTGGCTGCTTTTCGGCTGGTTCTATCTTTTGGTTGTGGTTTCTATAATAGTGTATTTTCTGGGAAACGTAAAATTAAAAGCGCGAGTTTCCCGCTTTCTGGTAGTTTTGGCAGCGATGGCGGCAGTTTGGATAACCGTCAAGTTAATGTATGCGCAAACGTCTGAAATCCACAGGTTTTTTATGCCTGTTGAGGAAAAAGTTGACCTTTCGACATTTAACCAAGCCTCATTTTCAAAGGAATTGCAAAAAGTGCTTCCTGGGAACGACAAGGTTTGCATCTTCGACAATTTGGCGGCCCAATATTTAGTACAAAGGCTCTATCCGGCCAACCCTGCGAAAGTCAAAAAGGCGGGTAAGGATTGCCAGTGGGTGGTTTCACAATTTGAAAAAAGACCCGATTTGGCAGAATTTGAAATGCTGGAATACAAGGGTAGTTATTTGTACAAATTGCCATGAAAGACCTATTTTGGGTGGTTTTGGCGGTTTTTTCTTTTATTCAGCTTGGGCTGGTTGCCGATTATTATTTGATTGCCAAGCGGAAAGTCGGATTTAAACCCGCCGTCTATTTCGGGCTGGGGGTAGGCGTAATTACCATTTTGAATATGTTTGCCTCGATGGTTTCGATACCACTTGACAATTACGCTGCTTTTGCCGTTTTTTTCGCGGTGTGCCTGCCGTTTGTTTTCGACAGACGGTTAGCCAAAGACTGCTTTTCGGCTGTCGCTGATTGGGTTGCGGTCATCGGCAAAAACCGCTTGTTGACCGGGGCGTTTCTGGTTTTTGTTGCGGCCATCGTTATCTATACGTTCGGCCATGTACCGTGGGGGGACGATGCCTACGAGCGGTGGCTTGCCAAAGCCGGTGCTTTTTATCTTGACGGCAGGATGACCAGTTACAGCCTTTATCTTTCCGAACCGGCAGACGACCCCAACCTTTGGCCAATTACAGTCAGCTGGCTGTACCGGTTTATCGGCGAGCCTGGTGAATTCTGGTCGCAGACACTGCAGGTGGCCGTTTTTGTTTTGATTATTTTTGAGTTTGCCAGAAGGGTAACCATTTTAAAGTCAGGGATTAAACTCTTCTGGCTTATTATCCTAGCGCTGACGCCGATGTTGTGGAATTACGTTGTTCTGCCGGAGTATTCGGGTAATGCCGATTTATTCTTGAGCTTCTATTTTATTCTGGCGTTTGGAGCGTTGGTTTCCGGCGAAATTATATACGCAGCCTTATTTTTCGGGCTGGCGGTCTTAACCAAAAACGACGCGATACCGGCACTGGCGACGCTTTTTGTTCTCATACCGCTATTGGCTTTGAATCAAAAAGACAGAAAGCCGTTTTTGGCGGCGGCGGCTTTGGGGCTGGCAATTTTTATCTTCAATATAATTTGGAAAATGCATTTTGATTTAGGGAACCGTTTCCTTCAAAGAGATATCGGGGAAGTGTTAGCACAAAGGCCGTTTTTTGCCTACCAAAAGTATGCGCTGATGGCATATCGCGAAGAATTCAGAAACGTTGCCCATTGGGGAGCTGGTTGGTTGGTAATTTTCTTTGTTTTTGTTACAAAATTTGGGACGATTTTAAAAAATCGGCTTATATTTACCGCTTTTTTAATTTTCGGAGTGCAGCTTGTTGCTTATATGGCTGTTTGGTATTTGGCGGTTCCCGACCATGCCACGGAAATTGCCACGAACATCCACCGGCTGCTTTTGGGAATTTACCCTGCAATGCTTCTGGTTTGCGCGTTTGTGTTTTTGAAAAAGACTAGCAAATGAGCAGTGCGATTTGACAAGGGCAATTGACCCTTCGGTAAACTCAGGGCAAGCAATTGACATTTGATAGACGAAATCTGACAATTGACTTAATGCCCAACTCAGTACGTAGTTTAGAGTTAGTAGTTCGTAGACGAAAAACTACCCACTACCCACTACCAACTACCAACTTCAAAGTGAAACTGGGTTTCACTTTGATTGAACTTCTGATCGTCATCTCCATTATCGCCATTCTGGTTGCCTCGGCGACCTATTCGTGGCAAAACGCCCAGCAAAAGGGCCGAGACGGCAAGCGCAAAAGCGACATCAAAGCCGTCCAGCAGGCTTTGGAATTTTACTACCAAAATAACGGCAAATATGCGGAAGAAGACGCATCTACGGGTAAAATCAGATGTGATGCCGCATCTCCACCGATTGACTGGGGATCATCTTTTACGTGCGGCACTACAAGCTTTATGCAACAGCTACCCAAAGATCCAATATCCACCAACAGTTACTATTACGAGGTAACCACAAGAGATCCTAACAACAATAATAACCCAATAAACTATAAGCTTTCCGCTCTAATCGAAAATAATAACGATCCTGAAAAAAATATTAACTGCGGCCCAAACGGTCGTAATTTCTGCGTGTATAATCCCTAAAATCAGCTGGCAAAAACTCCGAATGCGGCAACTGCACAAATTAAGGCGATCAAAAGATACTCCAGTATCAATTTTCTTGCCAAATCGCCTTTTACGCTGTGGTAAATAAATCCCCAGATTAAATAGAAAAGGGCCAGAGCCAGAATAACCCAAAACTGGCCGGAAGTATCATATCGTACTTTAAAAATTGCCAAAAGCCCAACTAAAAATCCTAAAACCAAAAAGCTGTGGGCGATTTTCTCAAAATGTTTCATCAAAGAATTGCTCCGGAAACAGCATACCAAACCGCAATTAAAACAAATCCCAAAAGCATCAAATGGGCAATCACTTCGCGTCTTAACTGCAAATCACTGCGCTTTATAGTAACTACTGCCTCGACTAAAAACAATGTAAAGATCAGCCCGACCAAAACTAAAGAGGCAATTTTGGCAATTGAAAAACGCCTTGAGGCCAGAACTGTGGCCTCTGTTGTGGGCGCAATTTCCTGCGCGACAGCAATTAAAGGTTCAGGCGTCGGGCTTGGCGCTTGCCCCGCAGCGAATGGTGCCGGGGAAGCTTTAGCAACAGCCTTAGGTGTTGTCGTCGGCGACTGCGCAGGCGCGGGAGACGGCGATGACTGTGCAAACGGTTGTGTTGGAACCTGCGAAACCGCACTGCCAAACATCTGCACTACCAGCGTCCCTTCCCTGCCCGTCAATTTGCCGTCAGAAACCGCCACTCCTATTTCTTTAAAATTAGCATCCAGAAGATTGCTTCTGTGGGAAGGCGAATTCATCCAGGCATCGACAACCGAGGAAGCGTCGTTAAAATCACGGGCTAAATTTTCTCCGGCAAAAAGATAGCGGTAACCGGCACTTGTTATAAAACTCCATGGGGTTTTGCCGCTGGGCGAATTATGCGCCCAGTAGTCCTCGCCAAACATATTTTGGGCCTTTAAGGATGCGGCATTATCCAAAAACGCATTCTGCGAAAGAGGGCCCAAACCGTTTTGCGCTCTTTTGGAATTGGTTAAGTTAATTATTTGCGCTGCGGTATAAGTCGCCTGACCAAGAATCTCGGGAGCTTTAAGTTTAATTAAATAAAGCCCTGCCGTAAAAATTATTAATATCTGCAGGTAACCGAATAAAGCCAGCAAACTTATGGCATGGGCCCTGTGCTGTTTGCCTTCGTGGTGATACGGGACAAAGTGCTTGGAAAGTTTGTGATGGTGCACAACTCAATTGTCACAGGCGTAAGACCGCACTGTCAATTGCCTGCCCCGCCACCTTGCTTCTAGCAATGGGGATCTGCACTCGTTAAAAACTAACTTCCCTCAAGGTTGCAGCTTGAAGCCTTTAAAAACATGACGAAGGTTGACTAGTGAAACACATCGAATTAGTTTTTAGATTGTGTCAACCGAAGGCCTGAGTGAGAATGGGGCTAATCTAACGGATTACAAATGAGATTCATCCGAACGTTTTTTAAAGGCGAAAACTGCAACCAATATCACTTCTCGTCTTCGCCGTAGAGGTAAGGAGCAACCACTCTTTCCCAGTCAAAAATCTCATCCCTATCAAAAAATCTGTCTTCTTCCTCTTTGGCGGCATCAATACTGTCGGAAACATGGATAATATTGGCGCTAGTTGACATCGAAAAGTCGCCGCGGATCGAGCCCAGCTCCGCCTCCCGGCCGCTTGTTGCACCGGCTATTCTTCTGGCCACCTTAACCGCATCAAGACCTTCCCAAAGCATGCAGACTATAGGGGAGGAACTCATAAATTTTTTAAGAGATTTAAAAAACGGCTTGTCTTTGTGGTGCGCGTAGTGTTCCTCCAAAAGCGTTTCGGAAACTTTAAGCATTTTAAGACCAACAAGCTTTAGGCCCTTTCGTTCAAATCTATGAATTATTTCGCCGACCAAACCCCGCTGGAGAGCGTCTGGTTTTAGTAAAACAACAGTTCGCTGCATGTTTATAGTTTATAGTTTAAAGTTTAAAGTGTAAAGTTATAGCTTCAAAATCTTCTCAATCGACACGTCAATCGACACGTCAAGGAGAATCCTTGACGTCTTCTATAGTTTAAGAAGAATACCACAAGCTTAATTTTTTAAAAAACTATCCCGTCGCGAATTCTTTTCTTTATCGTGGAGTCGGCGTCTTTGAACTTGCTAATTCACTTTTAGGGAAACGGGAACTGACCGAAGGGAATTTCCGAGGGCCCTGAAATGAATTAGCTTAGTTCAACAGCCGACGGAACTCTAAACGAAAAAGTTCGCGACAAAAATTAAATTTTCAATATTTTGGCAAACTTTTCTTTGTCTTTAAACGGCCCGATAACCGAAAGGTTAAGACGGGCATTGGTAAAAAGTGAACGGGCGACGCGCTTGATATCACTGGCCTTGACCGCATCAATTCGCCCAAGTTCTTCGTCCAGCGTCCTAACTCTCCCCTCCACCAGCTCGTCCGTACCGTAGGAAACAGCCGCCACCCGCGAATCTTCCCAGGATAAAATCACCCGGCCTTTGATATACTCTTTGGCTTTTTTAAGTTCCCGATCACTGACTGGCTCTTTGGCAATCTTGGCAAACTCGGCAAGTATCACTTTGACCGCTTCCTCAATTCGCCTCAAATCGACACCGGCTGAGGCTACAAATGCGCCCGTATCCGAATATGTCTCGTTATCCGCCCGCACGTAATAGGCCAATCCCCTTTTTTCGCGCACATTGATAAAAAGCCGCGAGGACATACCCCCGCCCAAAATTGTCGCCAAAACCGCCGCGTTGTAGCGGTCGGGATGGGTCAGATGGATTCCCCGAAAACCCAAACACAAATGGGCTTGATCGGTTTTTTTATAAACGACGCGGCAAGCAGGCTTCTTTTGCTTCTCTTGGACCTTTATATAAGGGCTGACTTTGTGAGACTTTTGGTGTCCATAATATTTTTTGATCAAATCAACGGTCTGCCCTTTTTTAAAATTACCGGCAATCGAAAGAACCATGTT
>MFBL01000040.1 GCA_001774945.1 Candidatus Curtissbacteria bacterium RIFCSPHIGHO2_12_FULL_41_17 | reverse complement strand
TCGTTATTTTTAATAATGGCAATGTACTTTTCGCCATCTGCCGAAACAACATGCTTGTTGGTTAAAATTAGTCCGTCTGATCCAACCACAAAGCCGGTACCGATTCCCGACTGTTTTTCCTGCGGCTGGCCGAATCCAAACGGGTCGAAAAGCTGCCGGTTTTCCACCGCAATGGAAACTACAGAAGGCGAAACTTTTTCAACTACATCTATAACGACAGATTCTTCCTCAACCAACTTTTGATTTTGGACAACTTTATTTTTATCATCAATAATTTCACCAGGCAGACCTTTGCCTAGAAACCTGAAAGCGGCAACTGTAACAATTACCCCAAGGGAAAATGTAACCAGAACTATTATCCCAATATTTTTAACTTTCATAAAACTAGATTAACTCAAGTGCCTTTTCAAGCTGAGGATCTTTATTTTGTTCTTTATCCCCAGAAGTTGTTTCAACAGCAACATCCGGCATAATACCGTCCCCGTTTATAGATTTGCCAGCCGGAGTAAGCCATTTGGCAACAGTCACATGCAGGGCCTAACCGCCGGAAAGCTCTATCGGTTCCTGAACCGTTCCTTTACCGAAGGTTTTTTCACCGACGATTTTTGCGCGCCGTGCATCTTTAATTGCTCCGGCAAATATCTCGCTTGCCGAAGCGGAACCGGAATTAACCAAAACTACCAGCGGCATTTTTAAAAATTTGCCTTCGTGATCCTGTGCGCGTGATGCAATTCTTCCGTCAGAAAATTGCTCCTTAACGATAGTACCCTTCATAAACTCGCTGGCAACGTGAATTGATGAATCCAGGAGGCCTCCGGGATTATTGCGCATATCAACAATAATTCCGAAAATATCCCTTTGGGCTATTTCGCTAACTGCCATATCCCATTCGCTGTTGGTTTTTTCGCCAAATCTTGTCACCTTAACAATTGCTACCTCTCCGCGATCTGTATTGCGCCAGTCAACTTCGACGCTTTTGATATTAATCTGCGCTCGCGCGATCACCACATCAAACGGCTTATCAGTGCCTTCTTGCGACAATTGCAGTTTCACTTTGGTACCTGCCGGCCCTCTGATCAAGTCAACCGCTTCCGGCAGGGTCAAATCGAACGTATCACGGCTGTCAATTTTTAAAATTAAATCTTTTGCGCTGATGCCGGCACCATCGGCAGGGGTTCCGGAAATCGGGGCAATCACTACCAGTCGCTTGTCCTTGTTAAAGCCGATTTGAATACCGATTCCCTCATAAGATCCCGAAAGTTCATCTCTGACTGCCTCATTTTGTTTGGGATCCAAAAAAGCAGTGTATGGATCACCCAGTGATCTAACCATCCCGGAAATTGCACCGTAAAGAAATTTTTGGCCGTCAACTGCACTCTTGTCGATGTATTTGTCTGGTAAAGTCTCAAAAACATCCCAAAAAAGGGAAAAGTCGATATTTTGGTTTTTGGGGACATCTTTATTGACAACAGTAATTTTAGGAACGAGTCCGCGCCTTTTTACCTCAATTTGTTTTTGGCCTAAGGTAAATCCCAGCGCAAAAAAAATGACGGCCACAACCGCAAATTGGACGAAGAAGTTAAAAATCGGGTTCTTGGCGGCTTTATAATTGTCTTCCGAAGTTTCCTGGGGTAGATTTATATTTTCTGGTAGCGGTGTTTTGACAACCATAATTTAAGCTTGGACAAATGGCAAGAGAGCGACCATCCGTGCTCTTTTAACACCCTTTGTTATTTGTCTTTGATGCTTGGCACAAATTCCGGTTCTTGCTCTGCCCAAAATTTTGCCGCGTTCGGAAACATATTTTCTCAAAAGAGCGACATCTTTGTAATCCACATAAACATCCGCTGCGCACAATGGACAACGTTTCGCACGGGCTAAATTTCTCTTTTGCCTTGCCATAAACTTCCGAGGGCGCAAGAGCCCTCGGTATCCTCCTTTAAGTTTACATGAGCGCAGAAAACCGTCAACATTACTACGCTTTTAGCCCTCGAAAGTTTGTATTCGCTTTTTTGCATTCTTTATCAAGTTTCTGACCCTACGGTTTTCTGCAAGCGAATATAAACTAAAAGGGTAAATCGTCAAGATCTACTTTTTCTTCTTTAATTTCTTCTTCTTTACTTGTTGATGTTTCTTCTTTTTGAGTTTTTGTTTTTTTAACACCTTTAGCTGTTTTCTTTGGTGTTGTATCTTTACTATCTAAAACTTCTTCAAGTGGCTCCTCTTTAGGTAATTTATGTTCAGAATCGACATTCTGGACTATATCGCCGGCTCCGGGCTCCTCGAAGCTTCTGCGCGAATCTAAAATTCTCATATCGTCAATCACCACTTCTGTTGTTGTGCGGTTTTGACCGTCTGGCGTTTCCCATGACCTGGTTTGAAGTCTGCCTTCAACGTATACTTTACGGCCCTTCGTTAAAAGCTGGGAACATAGTTCCGCAAGTTTGTTCCAGGAAACGATTTTAGTAAACTCTGCCTCTTCTTTTTTGGTTCCGTCCGAGGCAGTGTAGACTCTGTTAGTTGCCAGACCAAATGAACAAACCGCAGCACCGGATGGGGTATATCGCAGTTCCGGATCGCGCGTTAAATTCCCAATTAGTAAAACCTTGTTAAGAGAAGCTCGACTGGCCATATCGTGTTACTTGTTACTTGTTACTTGCTACTTTTTCTTCCCCTTCTTTGTCACTTTCTGCTTTTTCTCTTTGACCTGTTTTGGCCCTCTAGTTTTTACTTTGGGAATTTCGGTCTTCTTTTCCCTGCTGCTAACTGTCTGGACCGTAACCTTGGACTTTACTTTCTCTCTGCGCTCTTGTTTGCCAATTTCTTTTGATACTTTTGGTACCTTTGGTACTCTTGATACTTTTATCTTAACAACAAGATACCTCAATATTGCTTCCTGCTCAAGTTTCAAGCGTTTTGATACGGCACCAACTGCTTCTCCGCCGGCTTCAAAGTTGAAAAGTACGTATTCGCCCTCGTTATGTTTGGCAATTTTATAAGAAAGGGGTTTTTTGCCAAGTTTATTAATTTTTACCCCGGTTGCGCTGGCATCTTTTATCGATTTTTCAACGCGCGAGATTACCGGATCAATATCGACTTCTGGACTTACTACCAGCATCAACTCGTAATTCATAGTTGTCAGTCTAATGTTCTCGATCATATCAAACTAAATTATTAAGTTCAATACTTATACACTAAATTTGAACTCCACTACCATATTCTCCGGCATCTCTTCATTTTTCCCAATTGTCGCAACCTTTCCCTGCGTTTTTGCCGCATGCCAACTTCCTGTCTCAACAAGTTTTTGCCAATCGCAAACCTCGGCCGTGATAAAACCTTTGGCAAAATCGCTATGGACTTTTTCCGCCGCCTCAACCATCGTCGTACCGCGCTTAACGGGCCATGCCTGAACCATCTTGCCACCGGCAATGGTAAAAAAGGTGATCAAATCTAAAAGTTTAAAAGATTGGCTGATCACCTCATCAAGTGCCGATTTTTCGACACCGAGTTCTTTTAGATATGCTTTTTGTTCATCTTCGGGAAGTTCCGCCAATTCCGCCTCCAGTTTTGCACAAACTAAAAACGCATAAGTATGATATTTCTCCTTTAGTACTTCACTGATTCGAATCAGTGAAGTAGAGTTTAAATCACTTTCGGATGCATTGATAACGCAAATAGCCGGCTTATCAATTCCTGCTTGAAAAAGTTCATCGTTGACAATTTCTATATCAACCTCTGGATCAATTTTGCCACTGACATGCTCGACTTTTTCTGCTTTGAATGCACGAACCACATGTATTATCGCATCGACTTCGCGGATATGTCCTAAGAATTGGTTGCCTAACCCTTCCCCCTGATGGGCACCTTTAATTAAACCCGCAACATCGATAA
Source organism: Candidatus Curtissbacteria bacterium RIFCSPHIGHO2_12_FULL_41_17 (assembly GCA_001774945.1). GTDB lineage: Bacteria > Patescibacteriota > Microgenomatia > Curtissbacterales > GWA2-41-24 > 2-12-FULL-41-17. The sequence goes on along the minus strand of MFBL01000040.1, from coordinate 1,484 downwards.
ATTTAATTGCCGCAGGCACAATCTTCCCAATCGATAGTCGATCGGCAATTGACGATAAGCGTTCGTCCGGCACCTCCACCACGCCCACATTGGGTTCAATTGTCGTGTAAGGGTATTCGGCAACCTGGGCAATCTGACGCTTCAGAAGCGCATTAAACAACGTCGACTTGCCACTATTCGGCAACCCAACTATCCCGCAACTTAAATTCATAAGAGATAGTTTAACAAAAATACCATAAATTTCAGCAAAAAAATGTATAATTACTTTAATATGAGCTGGTGTTTTGCGATCGTCAATGGCAGACTTGCCGAAATATTTTTTGCGAAGAAAAGAGGCAAATCAAATTTCCTAGGTCATGTTTATGTAAATAAAAACGAATACAAAACGAAGAAGGAAAAAGAATGGATAGAAAAAGACACCAATAAATTTAAACTCTTTTACAGAAACAGTGTGTACAGGGACTTAACTAATGGTGATATTTATTTTAGTGTTAAGCGCTTTGGCAATGTCATGAACAAGAACAACTACATCTAATTCATTAATTATAAGTTATCTGGGGGTAAATCGGAGTTCAACCTTAAGACCTAAAGCGTTTGCCAGCCTTTTAATCAGAGACAGTGATGGACTTGCATTTGCACCTTCAAGCCTGGAGATAACCGCCTGCCCCGTCCCCATTTTCCGCGCTAGCTCTTCTTGGGAAATATTGTTCTTGATTCTTGCTTCGATTATAGATCTGGCAATTGCAAACTCGGGCTGCAGATCATCATAAGCCTTTTTAACTTTAGGGTTGGCCAAAAGTTTTCTATGAAATTGTTCAGCAGTCACATAATCTGGCTTCTTCATAATTGGTACTCTTTCAAGCGTTTTTTTGCTGTTTCTATCTCCCTTATTGGAGTCTTCTGAGATTTCTTGACAAAACAGTTGGCGATGATAATTTGCGTACTAGCCTTACCTAAAAGTAATCGAATATTACCAGGTCTTAGTTCCCACAGATTTTTATCTAGCTTCTTAAGATATTTATTTGGCAGAGAAAACCCATATTGTCTGAATAAATCAATAAAACCTGCAATCCTAGCCTGATCCGTTTCAGACAAGTTAACTGCGACTCTGTCAACTCTCTTATCAATAACTAACTGCATTTTAATTTTATGACAATTTTATCATATTGTCAATGGCTTCTTGATTATCTCAATCATAACAAAGTTTCATATCAAAGATGCTGACTGGAAACAATTCTTCCAAGATAATCTCGTTGAGTAATAATGCTTCCTTTTCGTAATTTCGGCAGTCTGAATTTATGTCGAAGACCCTGAGTCTATCGAAGGGCACAAAGGAGATAACATTGAGGCTGGAATATCGGTTTATGCCCCTACTATCCCACAAGATAGATCATAGGATTAGTATCTCAACAAGTTATAGTGGAGAATCCCTTCCTTTGCCTCAAATCTATTTGTATTTAGGCTTAATTTGAAACAAAAGATAA
>MFBL01000039.1 GCA_001774945.1 Candidatus Curtissbacteria bacterium RIFCSPHIGHO2_12_FULL_41_17 | reverse complement strand
TTTATTTGCATGATCCGGGACTGCCGCCGAGGAAAAATTTGAAGGTTAACAAAAAATTATTTCAAAAAGCCGGCGGAGATAATCTTTCAGCGTTTAAACTTACAAACTAGAATCCTTGTGTTTGTTTTCGTGTTTTAAAACAGGAAAACAGATATTTTAGTTTGAGAAAATCACTGCCAATAAGGCAAAGGTGCGCGGACCTGCGTTATGTACTTGAGGAATATAGTAGGTGCCATCCCAGTTAATATCCCTTGCAGCTTCTAGACTATACTTTGCTTGCGCAATAACATTAAACGCTCTGGTTACAAGACTTTTCTCTGAAGGTTTTAGCTCCATCATCATTCTAAACCATTGCGGTGGTGTGTTTTCGTCAGGTTGATTTCTGCTCCTATAGTGTCTATAAGATCTTAAAACGCGTGGGTCTGTATCTTTTGGAATCTGCCCAAGACAGGTTCTAACTTTAGCTCCTAATTTTTCAATATCAACTTTGGAATCTCTTAAATTAACTATCTCGCTACCGGCAATCTTGCCAATAAATTCCTCAAAGGCTCCTTCAGATTCAGGTGGAATACGAACTTTATATTCTGCAGCCATAATAGGAACGTATTCTATGACTATGAGATATTATTGTCAACAATTTATTTTGCTTTGATAGTTTTTGCAGATTTAGCTTCGATTGACTGGACCCCACTTCGTCCTTCGACTTCGCTCGGGACTTCGAGGGGCAAGCTGTTTAGGTTTTTGATTTTAAACCTTTGGTTACTTTATCTTCGATGCTTTGGACTGTTGATATTCGAGAGCTAAGGCGCGTGAAGCGCGTATTGACGTCGTCTGAAGATGCGGCGGCGTTTTTGATGTGTTTAGTAAGAACGGAAAGGCTTGAGCCGAATTTGCCGGTTTCGTCACCGATTTCGCGAAGGGCTGCCAGAATTTGTCCGGCCTGTTTTTCGATTCTGGAGCCTTCCAGGCTCATGATAATTGCCCGAAGATAGGCATAGAGTGTGTTTGGGGAAACGGGGCGGACACGTTTTTTGTAGGCGTAATCGTCAAGGTCTGGACTGTTAGTTAAGATGTCGTAATAGACAGGTTCCGAAGGAATATACATTAGGGCAAAATCGAGCGTTCCTTCTTGAGGACGGATGTACTTTGTGGATATAGCGTCTATGTGCTTTTTAACATCGGCGGTGAAGACTTTTCTATGGATTTCTGCTTCTGCCTCATCTTTTGCTTTAGTCATTTTACGGAAATTTTCCATGGGGAATTTGGCGTCAATTGGAATAATTCCCTTTTCCAGCTGAAGCGCGGCATCGACAACTTCCCCGCCTTTAAAAGCGTATTGGAGGTGAAAATGCTGTTTAGGTAGAGCTTGTCCCAAAAGATCTTTAAGGCCAGACTCTCCTATCTGGCCCCGCAGTTTTGGAGAGCGCAGGAATTCCTGAAGATCTTTCATGCTTCTGCCAAGTTCCGTCATTTCGCCAACGGATTTTGAAACGTTTGATATAACTTCTGCGGCTTTATCGAGTCTTTGATTTATTGCCTGTGTCTGTCTGACCATCGAATCGGTAGTTTTATCCATAGAACCACGCATGTCGGAAACTAACTGGGTCAATAGTTTTGTTGTTTCATCTTTGCTCTTTGTATCGGTGAGTTTTTTTATCTGGAGGAAGATGACGGCCAGCGCAACAATTACTAAAACAGCAACAATCAGAACGAGAGTCTGCGGATCCATCGCAGGAATTTTATCACATTGGTATTATCGTTCGAGCCTGCCCTCGCACCATTTGGTGCGGGGCCTGTCGAGAATCACTCGAATTTACTTCTCGACTCGCTACGCTCGCTCGAAGAGTATTATGATGGAATCATGCACCGCCTTTTGCCTTTCTCATTCTTAATATTTTGCGCGTCTCTTTTTGGTTTGGCATGGATTATAGTCAGAATTGATCCTAAGTCGGCCCCTTGGTATATCTTTGCGATTTTTGTCCTATTATTATTTCTGACAGTCTTTTGTCTTTTGGGTCTTGCTATGTATTTTGCAAGAACCAGACTTTACAAACGTTACAGCGCCAACTGGTATTTTTATACTTCTTTTAAAATGGCTTTTTTTGTGGCGCTATTTGTAGCAATTGTGGCAACTCTGACTATTATACAATTGGTGACGCTTTTGAACGTGGCCTTGACGATTTTAGCCGTTTCTCTCTTGGCGTTTTGGAGTTATTTGGGGAAAAGCTAAGGGCCTAAGAAAACTTAGGTTATTTTACAAAACGGCGCACTTTGGTCAAGACTTTTTCTCTTCGTCTGTCCATCCAATAGTCAAGCATTGTTTCGCCCTCTTCACCGCTTCGCCACCACTGGGCTACCTGCTCAGCCCTGAAGACTGCCGCCAATATGATATTGGCCGTATGGAACTGCCGAATCTCTTTGAGCCTTGCAGGATTTTGACCATTTAGAGAGCAGTATAATGCAGGTACCTGGCCAGGTTCTAATCGAAGAGCCTGCGAAATCTCCTGATCGGAAAGGCCAGAAAATCTAATTATATCTACCACAAGATTTCCACTTGCATGGGGTATTCTAGGCAGTTCCTTCTTTCGCTGATTGGGGGCAAGAGAGCAAGAATTTCTTCTAAGTATTTCCAGCATTCTATTCGGACAATATTATAATCCCTTCGCGCCAGCCGCCAGGATCTTTGATAATATTGCCGTCTTTTTTGTAAATATGGGAAGTAACTGCAACTGCCTTATTGCGAAGATCACTAGGTATTTGCCAATCAAATTTAAAGGGGAAAGACTTTACTTCGCCAATCATCTGCCAATTTCCGTCAACATATGTTTTTAACCAGAACTGGACTTTATCGACATTTTCTGGCTGATCAACTTCAAGTTCTAAAGTTAATGTATCTCCCTTGGTTATTTCTCCGGCTTGAGGCATTATTATACTGCCGCCAGAAGATGTGGTCATTTCTCCAGGTATTGGTAAATTCGTCCTGCCAATAAGTGGTCTTACAATAAGAAAAATAATAATTAACGTAAAAATTAACAGAGCAGCAACACCAAAAGGATTAATCGGCCAGCCTTTGGGGCTCTTTTCAATAGGCCCTCTTTTTTCAAGATCCTCGGACATATTTTGCAGTTTAAGTCTACTTGAAGTTAGTGTCAAATTGCCCAACTTTTTTTCAATATCTTAAAAAGTTGCAAGGCTTGTTTCCTTCGAGTTTCACTCTCTTGAAATTAGCTGTACATAATATAGAATGAGGCATAAGTGCAATGGCAAAACCACCGTTTGTAAATAAAGTCATCTTAGTAGGTTTGGGCATAGTTATCGCTTTTCTAACCTGGTTTATTCGCTTAATAACCTTTTTTGGAGATATCACAATCTGGTTAGTTAAGAAAATTATTCATGCGGTTAATTTATTCGCAGCGAAGTTAAACTTTGATATTAGAAGAAAAGCTCCACAAGTTGCCCATAAGGTAGAGGCGATTATTCGTCATCGGGTACTTTACGAAGATCGAAATTTTAAGGTCGGCCTGGTAACTGTCGCAATGATAATTGCCGCTGTCTGGTTTTTTACTAAAGATTTACCCAGTCCCAAACAGCTTGAAACAAGACAAGTACCTCAGACCACCAAAATATATGACCGCAATGAAAAACTTTTATATAACATTTATACAGACCAAAACCGTACGAAAGTTGCGCTTTCGGAAATTCCCGATAATCTGAAAAAAGCAACAATTGCTATCGAGGATAAAGATTTTTACAAACATCGGGGATTTGACATTTACGGCATAGTCAGAGCAACCAGAAAAACTCTTTTTGAAGGAAATCTGCAGGGAGGATCAACTATAACTCAGCAGCTGGTTAAAAGCGCCTTTTTGACCCCGGAGAGAACAATAAATAGAAAAATAAAGGAGCTTTATCTTGCCTTCAGGGTCGAGATGGCTTTTTCGAAGGACAAGATATTGGAAATGTATTTAAATCAGGTTCCGTATGGCGGAACTGCCTGGGGTGCTGCAGCAGCAGCTGAGCAATATTTTGGCAAAGATGTTAAGGATTTGGATCTTGCCGAGTCGGCACTTTTAGCAGGTTTGCCGGCTGCACCAACTTACTACTCGCCATTCGGGACAGACCCGGCTAGGGCAAAAACCAGACAAAAATTAGTTCTTAAAAGAATGCTTGAAGAAGGCTACATTACCAAAGCGCAGGCCGACGAGGCAGCAGGTGAAGAGCTTCAATTCAGACAGGCTACAACAGATATTAAAGCACCTCATTTTGTAATGTTTGTGCGAGAATATTTAGCTGGTAAATATGGAGAAAAAGTTGCCTCACAGGGAGGACTGAAAGTCATCACGACTCTTGATTTAGATCTTCAGGAAAAAACCCAAGAAATTGTTAAAGATAACATCGATAAGCTGAAAGGCTATCGTGTCGGAAATGGCGCGTCGCTGGTCACTAAACCTGGAACGGGTGAAATTCTGGCGATGGTAGGATCAAAAGATTTTTTCGACCAATCAATAGACGGCAATGTTAATGTCACTATTGCCGCAAGACAGCCGGGTTCATCGATAAAACCGATAAACTATGCGACAGCACTGGAAAGAAGGCTGATAACACTAGCTACCATTATCATGGACGTGTCAACGACTTTTTCCGGCGGGCCTAGACCATACAGGCCGGTAAATTATGACGGCAAATTCCACGGCCCGGTTACCGTGAGAAACGCATTGGGTAATTCCTACAACATCCCGGCCGTTAAAGTGCTGGCAATAAACGGCGTCGGTGAGATGATTAAAAAAGCAAAAGAGATGGGTATTAGCACATTCGAAGACGAATCAAGATACGGTCTTTCGCTGACGTTGGGCGGTGGTGAGGTGAAGATGACTGACATGGCAACTGCATTTGGTGTATTTGCCAACGAGGGTGTTAGGCAGGATCTTGTCTCAGTTTTGAAGGTTGAGGATTCAAGCGGCAGAACCCTTGAAGAGTTTAAGAAGAAAGCTGGTAGAAGAGTTCTTTCGCGGGAAGTCTCCTTTTTAATTTCATCTATTCTTTCCGATAACGGTGCAAGATCCGCTGCTTTTGGCACAAACAGTCTTTTAAAGATAAGCGGCAAGACTGTTGCTGTTAAAACCGGTACCACCGATGATAAGCGAGATAACTGGACAATCGGTTATACCCCCAGTTATCTGGCAGC
>MFBL01000038.1 GCA_001774945.1 Candidatus Curtissbacteria bacterium RIFCSPHIGHO2_12_FULL_41_17 | reverse complement strand
AACTGTTTACACTGAGGACACCCGAAGTGCAAATTGGAAAACGTATGAAAATACTAATCAAGAAATAAGATACTCAATCAAATACCTTTCAAATGCCAAGCTCGAAATATCTCCAGGAAGTATTACTATTTTTGTAGAGGCACCTGTCCGAGAAGGTACCGGAGGACAAATTGGAGCTTTACCCCAGGGAATAACCGTTTACGAAAGAAATCGAGGAGCTAGCAGTCTAGAAAGTCAAAGTAGGCCCACTGAAAAAATTATGGTTGGTAATTACGAAGCAATTAGATGGACCGATAATCATCAATATGGAGAAGACATCTGGATCGAAAATCCGTCCGGAAAAAATTCCGTAAGAATATCTATAAATACCAAATATCTTAAAGAACCTTATGATTCTGAGTATTTCGATCTCTATAACCAAATCCTCTCCACTTTTAGATTTCTGGACTAACTCCATATCTGTCATCGAGAACGATATCGATGCAATCCACAATAAGATTGCTTCGGTATGCAAGCATACCTCGCAAAGACAGAGAGAAAGATTGCTTCGTCGCTTCGCTTCTCGCAATGACAAGGTGAAAAAGTTTGAACTCTCAATGACAAGGTGAAAAAACTTGAACTCGCAATGACAAGGTGAGAAGATTTGGACTCGCTATGACACGGAATATAAAAGTTCCACTGCGGACGCAGCTTATTCCTTCATTTCGTCATTGCGAGCACTTCGATCAGAGTAAATTAATTTGCTCAGTGTAAACTTCGCGAAGCAATCTGTAAAATTCACCTATGAAACAAAAAGAGTATTTTGTCTATATCGCAACAAATAAATATAATCGGGTTCTTTACACTGGTATAACTAACAACCTTATCCGTCGGTTATATGAACACAAAAATAAACTTGTATCCTCTTTTACTTCAAAATACAATGTAACCAAACTTATCTATTGGGAAGCCTTCGATAGTCCCCTCGACGCAATAGCAAGGGAAAAACAAATCAAGGCAGGATCAAGAGTGAGAAAATTGGAGCTGATTAAGTCTATAAATCCTGATTTTGAAGATCTGTATGAAAAATTAGTACAATGACAGATTGCTTCGTTCTGGATATAGAACTCGCAATGACGATTATGAAAGATTGCTTCGTCACTACGTTCCTCGCAATGACGGGAGGGGGAAAATGTACGCAGATGTTGTAGTTTTAACCTATCAGTCTCCGGAAATTGGAATTTATACATATCAAATCCCAAGCGAATTAAAAAATTCAATTAAAGTCGGCCAGCTGGTAGAAGTACCATTCGGCAGCCGCGCACCTTACGGAATAGTAATTGCAATTAAAGCAATCGAGCCGACAAATGTCATCAAAATTAGACCAATTATCGGGCTTGCTCTTGCAAAACCATTGCTTCTGCCTTATCAAATCGAGCTTTTGAGGTGGATGGCTAATTATTATGCGGCTCCTCTGGTCAATTGTCTGGAAGCAATGCTGCCGCCTTTGACACGCAAATCGTTAATAGTTAATGGTTCATCGGGACAGAAAATCCACCCGATTAACGATAAACAATCTACAATGAACCAGACATTAGTCCTCGTTCCCTCAATTAATCGCATTCCCGAAACCCTTGCAAAGTTTCCCCAAGCGAAAAATTACGTTCTTTTCCACAATCAATTAAAAGTATCCGAAATTTTTGCTGCCTGGATGCAAATTATCACCGGCGAAGTTGATTTTATCTTTGGATCCCGAAGCGCCATTTTTAGCCCGTGCCCTTCTTTGGCTAAAATAATAATTTTCGATGAACACGACGGCGCTTACAAAGATGAAAGATCCCCTTACTTTGATACTTTGCTAGTGGCCGAAAAAATTCAAAAATTAACGTCTGCAAAACTTGAAATTATAGATTCGGCACCCAAAATCACCACATATTTTTCTCACGATAACGATTTACAAATACCCAAAAATCCTTTGCCAAAAACCGTAGTGGTTTCCATGATTGATGAAAGAAACGCCGGCAATAAATCCCCCATTTCAGACGTGCTTTCGAATCTTTTGGTTAGAAATTATAAAAGCGGCGGCAAATCGCTTCTCTTTTTGAACAAAAAAATTGAAAGCGGGCAATATTCCTGCCGAAACTGCAACCATCAGGCATATGTTAAAGTTAGACCCGCCTCATGCCCAAACTGCAATTCACCTGATCTATTTTTTTATTCACTTAACATAGCATCGCTTTCCAATTTAGTAAGAGTTATTGTCCCGTCTGTTGGGATTAAACTGATTGCAGAAGGGGTTTCACCGGCGCTATCAGGCGCACCGATTCACATTGCCACTTCCACCATTTTTTATGCCCAGACAATCGCCAAATATGAATTAGTTGCCCACATTGCGCCGGATAACGTTGCCAATATCCCGGATTTTAACAGTGCCGAAAAAGCTTATGCCCAAATTACCAATTTGAAAAAAATTACCGCCAAAAATGGCGTGCTTATTTTGCAAACTTATAACCCAGACAGCACAACAATAAAGTCAGCCGCAAGCGGCGATTACCAAAGATTTGCAAAGGAACAGCAAGACATGCGCAAGACGCTTACTTATCCTCCTTATGCCATCCTTGTAAAACTAACCATAAGAGGCACAAATTTGGACAAACTTAGCCAAAAAGCCCAAAGCTTATTTACGCTTCTTGATGAGTTTAAAGATAACTCGACTTTCATACTTGGTCCTTATCAGCCTTTTTTTGCAAAAAACCCGCCACGGTATAATATAATTCTTAAGAAAAAACTTGAGTCATTTAGTCTTGGGGAAAGAGAAAAAGCTACTCGTGATCTTACGCCCTTACTTGCAAAAATAAACCCTGACTGGCAAATTATTATAGATCCTGATAGTTTAAATTAAAATGATAAGAGATATTCTGACAATACCAAATGGCAAACTTCGGCAACAGTCCGAAGAAGTCAAAACTTTTGATAAAAATTTGGAAAGTTTAATAAGTGATCTTTCCCAAACTTTAGAATCGCAAACGGATCCTCCAGGCCTGGGGCTTTCTGCTCCCCAAATTAACGTATTTAAGCGTGTTTTCGTTGCTAAAATTAAAAACCGAATTAAAGCATTTATTAATCCGAAGATATCAAAATTTTCCAAAAAAGAAATAGCTTACCTTGAAGGATGCTTTTCCGTCCCGGATCTTTATGGGCATGTCACAAGACCCGCAGAAATCAAGCTGGGATCTCAGGACAGACACGGCAAAAAATCAAAAAAAAGCTACAAGGGCTTACCGGCCAGAATTATCCAGCATGAAGTTGATCACCTTGACGGAATCCTCTTTATCGACCATGTACATGCCCAAAACGGCAAAATTTTTAAGGTAGAAAAAGATAAAAAAGGTAAAGAAGAACTTGTCGAAGCAGCTTATGTATGAAAATAGTTTTTTTTGGAAATACCAAGTATTCCAGAATCATTGCGGAAGTTCTGCATAAAAAATTTAAGCTCGCACTTGTTGTAACAACACCCGATAAACCAAAGGGCAGAAACCGAAAGCTTACTCCTTCGCCTACCAAGGAATTTGCCCAAAACTATAACATTCCATTGGTGGAAACTCAAAAAATTACCAATATCCAGATAGATGAAATTGCCAAATTCAGTGCTGATTTTTTTGCAGTCGCCGATTACGGTTTAATACTTCCTCCGGGCCTTTTGCAGCTTCCTAAATTTGACTCATTAAACGTCCACCATTCGCTTCTTCCTAAATACCGCGGACCCTCCCCTGCACCAACGACTATTTTAAATGGAGATAAAGTCACAGGCGTCACAATTATTTCTATGACTTATGACGTTGATGCAGGCGATATTTTATCGCAAAAAGAATATAAGATTTCACAAGACGAGACCACTGATTCCCTGCTTGTGAAATTAAACAGTCTTGGAGCAGAACTTATTACTAATGTGACTGAAAATTACCAAGATTTTAAGTCCAAAAAGATTAAACAGGATGAAAATAAAGCAACTTATACCCACCGTTTTACCAAAGACAATGGCCAGATCGATCCTAACGACCCTCCGGATCCGGTGACATTAGATCGCATGATTCGCGCTTTTTACCCTTGGCCTGGCACATGGTGCCAGTTGACAGTTCACGGTCGACAGTTCACAGTAAAATTTTTACCAAATCCCAACTACCCAACTACCGAACTATCCAACTACCCAAATAAATACCTAATTCAACCGGAAGGTAAAAATGCTATGACTTTCAGTGAATTTTTAAATGGATATCCACAATGTAAACCATACCTAGAAAGTCTGCATCTTCTTTAGCTTCTGAAAGAACCCTCTAAAAGCTATAATGAAATCAGATGGAAAAACTGACCCTTTTATCCACTCTGGTATTTACCCTTGCCGGACTTTTCTCACTGTTTTTGATAAGAACGGAAATTTCGCTTGAAACGCTACTTCAGGTTATTGCGGCAGTTATTTTATTGGTCGTTTTAACAACAAGATTCGTTTTCAAAAAAATTGTCGGTCAAAATAAAACCCTTGCCTACTTGGTAGAATCCTTGGCAATTTCTCTATTTATTTACGTACTGGTTTTTTCAACTGGAAGCTTAACCAGTCCATTTTTAATTTTGACCCATCTTTATGCCATAGGCGTTGCTTTTTTAATATCGTGGCAAATTACTATTTCTTTTGTTTTTATAACGGTTGCTTTTTTAATTTTATCCATCCGTTTTGACCCTACAGTTTCCGCACAACTTCTGGAGAACCAATTCACCTTAATTTTGTATTTTCTCGCCTATCTGGCCATTCTGCCTTTTACCAACTTTTTGGCAAAGATATATAGGCAAAAAGAAGCATGGGTAGAAGAACTTTCACAAATGCTTTCAACTTCTAAAAAGCATCAGGAGACTCTTCTTAAAAATATCGAGGATGCTGTTGTCGTTATTTCCAAGGATTTTGCAATTTCATTCGTTAATCAGGCTGCTGTTGAAAAAACCGGCTTTGCCCAAAACGATATAATCGGAAAGAATTTTTTTGAAGTATTTACCATTAAAGACGACACCGGCGGTACGCTTGAATCTGAAAAACTGCCTTTTTCGGCAGTTCTAGCTACAGAAAACGAGGTTAAAGTTGATAAACTTCAAATTTCTACTAAAGGGGCAAATTTTCTAAGAATCAATTTAAAGATTCTGCCGGTTATTGATCACAACGGCCAAGTATTGGGACTGATGATAATCATCAAAGACTTTGACGAAAGAGAAACAGCCTCTTGGGCTCAACTGGAAAAAGTCCAGGAAAAACTATCTATTATGCCTCAGGATAAATTAAAAGAAACTGCTTATGATCTTCTTCTGGCATTGAGACTTGAGTCCGGCACTGTTGAAGGCTTATCTTCCTTTATTAATATTTCAGACATTGTTGAAAAAGAAATGATTGTTTTTAGGCAATTTGCCCAAGAAAGAAGAGTCAACTTAACTTGTCCAAGCCCCACAAACGATACCATATTACCTAAAGGTAAAATCATAATGAGTGAGAAACACTGTACTTTTCCTGTTGTTTATGTTCTTGCCAATGGGAAATTGCTGACAGCGGCGATTCACAATCTTATGAAAGTTGCAATTTCCCTAGCAGAACCATCAGGTGAGGTACACGCAGATGTTCAAACAGCAACTGACATCGTTAAATTTGAGCTTTTAGTGACAAATAAAAAAATTAAGCAAGAAGACTTAAATCTTCTTTTAAACAAATTTTTTAATGAGGATTTAAAACTTCCAAATTTAGAAATCTGCACTGGGCTGGAAATCGCAATCGCCAAAGAAATTTTTGAAAAACATGGAGGAGTTTTAAAAATTAGTAAAAACCCTAAAGGGATACTGATTTCTGCAACATTAATTAGGCCGGAAATGAAAATCACAAAGCCTAATGTACCAAGGTTTAAAGAAAATTAGGTCGAAAGTGCCCCTTTCAAAGAAGCTTCGTCAGCGGCCTTAATACTGGTTTTTCCTTTTTGACTTTGCGCCATTTGCGTTTTAACCCTTCTTAGACACTTTGTGCAAAGACGCATAGTTTGGCGCATTCCCAAGTAAGTAACTTTCACTGAATGCAAATTGACCTGCCAGACTTTCCTTTTCTTCGTTGCCCTCATTGCCCATCCGCCACCATACTGGTGTGCACCGGACTTTTGAATCAAAGATCCCTTTTTACAAATTTCACAAACTCGCATATTTTTATGCAAAACGACTAACGTCTAAAGTCTAACGCAAAAAAATTAAGCGTTAGTCATTAGTCCTTTTGCGTTAGTCATCAAACTGCTAAAATATAACATAACACCCAATGACCCAACAACCCAATAACCAAATAACCTCACAATGCTCATTTTAACCCTACTCCAAACACATCCAATCGTTGCTTTAGCTTTTGTTGTTGGTTTGGTCTTTGCAATTACTATCCATGAATTTGCCCATGCCCTTGTGGCCTACAGGCTGGGTGATCCGACCGCCAAACTTGCCGGACGCCTGACTCTAAATCCCCAATCACATTTGGACCCAATTGGTACAATTGCCCTTTTAATAGTCGGTATTGGCTGGGGTAAACCTACTCCATTTGACCCATTTAATCTTAGAAATATCAAAAGAGATTCTGCTCTAATTTCTGCAGCAGGAGCACTCTCCAATTTCCTTCTGGCAATAGCACTTTCCATTCCCTACTTAATTGCTTACTTCACCGGTAATCTCTCGCAAACGATAAACATGGTTTATCAAGTACTGTCAATCGTTATCTGGATTAATTTGATACTGGCGGTTTTCAACCTAATCCCGGTTGCTCCTTTAGACGGATTTAAGGTATTGGCCGGACTTTTGCCCCGCGACTGGTACAACGATTTTATACAGACAGAAAGATATGGAATATTTATTTTATTGTTCTTACTAATAACAGGTGCAGTCGGAAGAATTCTATTTCCGATCGTTTCATTTTTATTTAGTTTCCTTATTCCAGGACTCGTCCCCCCATTCTAGTCACTAGACCCTAGACGCTAGTCACTAGTTAATTATTGACACCGGTGTTATTATTATATTGGTTCACAGGAAACATAACCCTACCAAGGTTGCACTTTAAAAGTTCTAGCTGATTTCTTCGCTTTTGCGTTTAATCTAGGGAATTCGCGTTCCCTCCGTAGCTTTACGCGAAGGAGGGGTAGAATACCCACTTGGATTGACCGAGGAAATGCTAGAGCATGCGCCACAGTAGGGTTGAAATTATCAAAAACCGCTTTAGTAAAAGCGGTTTTTTAAATTGTCCATTGTCCAATTTCCATTTTTCAATGATTTTAGTAATTTACCCATTTGAAAATTTTTTAAATGATTAAATCAATGGAAAATGGCAGATGGTAAATGGAAAATTGTACTGGGTTATTTTGTTCCGACGATTACTTCTTAGGCCCGCAGTCCTGAGTCCTGAGCGCATTCGAAGGATCGAAGGACGAGGACCGCAGAAATTATTTCGAGCCTTCGAGAAATAAGCTCTCTTATTTGCTACCTACAATAATTTCTATATCTGCAGAGTCTGTGGCCGAAAGATCATCTTCACTAACAGTCACTGAATAGTTATCAGAAAGATCGCCAAAAAGTAAATCCGCAAATTGTTTAAAATTTTCCTTTAATCTGATAACCGTCTTTTCAAAATCGAAATTTGGCGCGTTGCCAATTTCTCCAACCTTCCAACCTTTACCTTCCAAAAAGTCTTTTACAGAAGATGCGGTTCCTGCCTTCCCGATTCCGTTTAAAACCCTGATTTTGGGTTCGCTTTTGTCTAAATTAGCCTGCGGTGAAGATTCTGTATCAGGAGAAGGTTGGGTAAACTGCGCAGGTGTAGGTGATTCAACAGCCTCACCGCGGTTTTTCAAAGCCCCAAAAGGCCCAATACCTCTAATATACGCAAACACCATTGCGCCAATAATAATTAAGATGATCAAAAGCCAAAGCCACTTCGCATTCTTTTCCTGAGATTGCTGATAAACCGGTGTTCCTGCTATTGGTGAGTTTTGCTGCTCGTCCATTTTTATGAAACTTCCATAACTTTTCTGTAATAAACCATGTTTCGTAAAAATATCAGAGAACTTCCACTAATTCTTAAATAAATTACAACAGTTAAAAGTTCTGCTGATATATTACTCTATACTCTAAACTTGGGCAATTGTAACAGATCAAGTCAAGACCATGCAAAATCATTGCCGCAATTATCTATTTGCAGTAAAATTACATAGTTCAAAAATAGTATAGTATTCGCCGTCCTAGCTCAATGGCAGAGCAGCTGTTTTGTAAACAGCAGGTTGTCGGTTCGAGTCCGACGGACGGCTCCAGCTGGGGTGGCAGAGCGGCCAATTGCACAAGACTGTAAATCTTGCGCCCGAAAGGGCTACGGGGGTTCGAATCCCTCCCCCAGCACACTTCGCTTTGCTCAGTGCAAGCTATTTGACAATTAAGTTTACCCTGAACGGAGTGAAGGGCCCAGGTGGTTCCCGCCTTCACCAAGGTTACGGCGGGCAAGCAGTGGTCGCTCTCGTAGTTAAGTGGTATAACAGTACCTTGGTAAGGTACAATCCCGAGTTCGATTCTCGGCGAGAGCTCAGGGTTCGCTTTTTGCGAAGCAAAAATATCAGGCGAGCGAAGCAAGAGCTGATATTCCCATCGCCGGCTCTCGCAACTTTCCCTATCCTACTGATAGAATTAAATTAATGCCCGTCCTTAACACTAAAAGAGGTTTTACTTTAGTAGAAATCTTGCTTTCAATCTTTTTAATTTTAGCAATAGTCAGTATTCTGTTTGCAACCTCGGGTACTTTTGTATCCAGCCGCAAATCCAGCCTTCAAGGTGTTGCCACAAAAATCGCCAGCCGCGAAATCGAAAATTTAAGAAATACCGCCTTTGCCTCACTTCCCAACTGCCCCAGCCCTACCGGCTGTAATATAACTGTAGCTGAGGAACCCGACTTATCCAAATTACCATCAAGCTCCGCCACTAAAACAATTGATGATTACGAAAGCAGTAACAAGATTAAACTGGTAACAATTAATGTAAATTGGACCGAAAATGCCGCCACTCAAAATATCAAACTTGAAACCCTAATTTCCGAAAATGGACTCTAACAAACCTTCGGTTTGTAGTTAATAGTTTTGAGTTCATAGTTCGTAGCATTAAAGAAATATGAATCATAAAAAACCTAACTACCCACTACCAACTACAAACAACCAACTGGCGCCGGGCGTTACCCTTGTCGAGCTGATTGCCGGTTTGGGCATCATCGGCGTCATAATCGTAATGCTTGCCTCATTATACTTTGCTCATACAAGACTTTTTTCAAATCAAAACACGTCTATAGAAGTCGCTTCGCAAAATAGATTGGCTGTTGATGAAATTACCAATCAGATTAGGGAAAGTGAGGCTGTGGTTAGCTCTTGCACCGCTTGTTCACCTGATTCGACTTCACAAACTATCCTTATCCTGCAACTCTGGCCTCTTGATGCCAACGGTGATCCAACTGAGCCGACAACAGGAAACGACTACATTATTTACAAAAGAGACAGCAGTGATAATACAAAACTTATCAAAAAAATCGTTGCCGATACTTCCAGCAGCAGGCAGTCTTCCGAAAAAATACTCGCTACAAACATTTCCTCTCTCACCTTTACCTATGAACCCGACAATAACGACCCGCCAAGTGCAACAGCAGTTACAGTTTCTATTACTACCACTGGCAAATCAGGTGCAAAAACATTGACCACAACCCAAAGCGTCAAAGCGGTTTTAAGGAACAAATGAAAATGAAAAAGGGGCAGATGATGATTATTGGGCTTATTTTCTTAATGGTTGTTTTGATACTTGCTGCGGCTCTTTTTTCCCGAGTTGCCGGATATTTGCGCTTTGGCTCAAATTCAATTTTACGCGAACAGGCAACAAATCTGGCAGAAGCCGGCATAGACAGGGCAATTTGGAAGTTAAATGAAACTGCGGGTTCCTATACTGGAGAAACAAATACGCCACTTGGCACAACGGGTTCTTTCACTGTCGGCGTTGCCGATAAAACAGCTTCTTTAAAAACAATAACTTCCACCGGTTACATCCCAAATTCAACTACACCTAAAGCTAAAAGGACAATTAAAGTCGAAGTTTTAATCAGCAACCAGTCTATTTCTTTCCACTACGCAGTCCAAACCTTAGAGGGAGGAGTTACAATGTCAAATTCTGCCACTATTAATGGTAATGTTTACACCAATGGCAACATCAGCGCAGGAAACGGCAGCGGACAAATTATCACTGGAGATGCTTATGCGGTCGGGACTATTGACGAAGAACCGGCTGGACCAATCAATGTCCAAGGAGAAGCTGTAGAAGGAGCCCCCTCCAAAGATGCTCCCGACATTACTGCATTAGTAGACGATTTTAAGGGTGCAGCCGAGGCCGGAGGGATTACTAACTGCATTGATACACCCGCAGAATGCCTAATTAACACATCAAGAGATATTGGGCCGAGAAAATACGTCAATGGTGACTTGACAATTGCCAATAATGCCATTGTCATCCTCAAAGGAGCCATCTGGGTGGAAAATAAAAATTTCTCGATGTCACAAGGAGGAACTACTCTTAAACTTGATGAAAGCTTTGGATCAAATGGTACTGGAATCGTTGTCGACGGCAAAGTTGATCTTACTCAAGGGGGTAATCTCCAACCAACCACTGCCAACCCCAAAGGGTATATCATGGTTATCTCCAACTCTACTGCCAGTGACGCTGTTAAAATCTCCCAATCGGGAGCAACCGGAATTTTCTATGTTCTTCAGGGCGAAGGAAAACTTTCACAATCTGCCCATGTGGCCGCTTTGGTGGCAAAAACCCTCACCATGTTGCAAAGTTCTACATTAGACTATGACACGGGACTTGCCGATGCTCGATTTAGCACCGGTCCCGGTGGGTCTTGGCAGATCAAGCGAGGCAGTTACCACTTTACGATCAGTCCGTGAAAGTCAGGGTCTAGAAAAACTAGAGGCTAGAGTCTAGGATGAAACTGAAATCACATAAGGAACTAGTAGTTTGGCAGAAATCCATGGAGTTAGTAGTTCTCATATACGAATTAACCTCAAAATTTCCCAAATCAGAAATTTTTGGAATAACATCTCAAATGAGAAGAGCTTCTGTATCAATTCCATCATGCATCGCAGAAGGATGGGGACGAAAATCTTCAAAAGAATATTATCAGTTTATGTCTATCGCTTACGGAAGTGCTCTCGAGCTAGAAACCCAACTGATACTCGCAAAAAGACTAAAACTTGCCAGTGAGCAAGATTTCGAAAGACCAGAAAATGTTTTACTTGAAGTCCTCAAGATGTTAAACTCAATGAACAGGAAAAGCAGAAAAACTAGAGTCTAGAAGAACTAGGAGAACTAGAAGAATTGAATTTCTAGCTTTCCTAGCTCTCCTAGCTTTCCTAGCTTTTCTAGACGCTAATCATCATGGCTAAAACAAAGCGTATCTTTATCCAGTTTGAATGTCCGGTTTGTAAAAACCGCAATTATACCAGTAGCAAAAACCCGGAGAACGTCAAGGAAAAGCTGGTTTTGAAGAAGTACTGTCGACATTGCAGAAAGAAGACAGAACACAAAGAGATTAAGATTTAGTAAGTAGTTTGTAGTTCA
>MFBL01000037.1:4842-9061 GCA_001774945.1 Candidatus Curtissbacteria bacterium RIFCSPHIGHO2_12_FULL_41_17 | reverse complement strand
TTCTGGGCAGCTTGCTCCTGCGAAATTATTTGGATATCACCGGCTTCTTGTGTTCCTCTAAATAAAAACAGCCCTCCTCCGAGGGCCAGCAAAAAAATCCCAATGAAAAAGGCAAATAGGATAAAAATTCTTAGACGCTGATCCTGCCGGAAAGAATCTGCGCCCGGTAAATCTTGAGCCATTTTTTAAAGGCAGAAATTAAGTGATGGGCACCGCGCCTAGTAAGTTCTTTATTGACAATACCACCGTGGTGGGGATATTTAAAGAGGCGCCTGTTGGCACTGGAAAAGCCGTGCGCATAATGGCACAATTCGTGGGCGATTGTATAATGGACGACCTCAACAGGAACGCTTTCTTTGGCAAAAAGTGAAGTTATGGTAATAATGCTTCTCTGGGGTTTTTCGTCCCTCAAGTCCCTTAATTTCCTAAATACCCTAAATCCCCTTAATTTCCTCGGCTTAACCAGCCTTATCGACCCAAACCGGTACTTCGCTTCCCTGCCGAATTTAATCTCCAGAGGATTGCTGATGACGACGTCTGCGAAATTTTTTTTAAGAAGATACTGGAGTTGCTTCTCAAGCCAGCCGTTATCTCGCATTTATAAAAGTTATAAAGATTATAACTATTATAACAATTATAAATTACTTATTTTCTCTTCTTGAATTCTTCGATTGCCTTAACTATTCTGCTGTCGCTCTTTAACTCTTCAATGTAAAGTATCTGGTCTCGATTAAACTGTATCTCGTCAACGGGGCCGTGAAGTTCATTGCCAAGTTTAACCAGCTGCACGTCCGGTTGGGCCGATTCAGTAGCCGGAGGCGGCTGTAAGGGCCTGTCAACACGCAGGTAATAAACTTCTCTAAGTTTAGGCAATGGCGTATTGGAATCCGAAAGCTTGCCAAAATAAACTTGATTGTTTGTCATAAAAACTGCCGAATATCCGGAAGATTTTACCTGTTCTTTCTGATCCTGCTTTGTTTCCTTAGGATTGACCCCGACACTCTTAAACCAGCTTGGCTTGAGGATATAGACAGCAGCTACCACAAGTACTAACAGTAAAACTAGGACTAAAACATTCTGCGGGGTAAATTCCGGCCATCTTAAAGCCGATTTTCTGTGATGATGTTCTTCTTCTATATTTCTAAGAGCTGGTTCTTGGGGCATTACCAAAAATATTGACAGATAAAGCCCTATTATGTCAAGGGTGCAATTGATTTTACGAAGTAAAACTTCTCTAATGCACCCACGACCCTGAGCGATGGTGAGTGAAATCGAACCAGAGTCGAAGGGTCAACCCTGCAAAATAATTTTACGGTGTTGGGCTTGAAGCAGGAGATTCGGCTGGGGCTTGGTCAGCATCAGATGCGCCGGATGTATCCGAAGGCTGAGAAGTTGATTCGCCTAAAACTGCTTCTGGCGATGGTTCTGGTGAAGGGGCCGGCGCTGATTCCGGTGCCGAACTGCTGGTATCTTCACCAGAACCGTTTCCGGATCCTTCATCAACCGTTACTGTCGGCCCCTGATCAACCGTTGCTGTATCAACAACTGGTGGCGCAGGAGGAGAAGCCGCCTCAAAAAGTTGGACGATCATTTCGCTTCCCGAAATAGCAATACCGATGTGAACAGCTCTGTCTCCACCCGGAGCGGTTGTGACAACTCCGCCGGATCCTACATAATACCTTGAGCCTGTCGCCAAACCGCTATATCCACCGACTGTGCCGGCTACCGCAACTCGAACGCTAGAACCCGCACCAGCACTGTGTGCGGCAAGACCAACAACTCTGGCATCCGGACCACCGGCGCGGGCAACGGTGTTAGCACCTGTGACTACTACCGGATCACCGGCCGAAAGATCAGAGGCCGCCGTCATCGTCTTGGTAAGTGCACCTGATAGGTCAAGAGAGCCTGTTGAGAATGCACCCTTAACAACTAAGTCTCCCTCAAATGTTGCCAGTCCCTTAACCACCAGTGTACCTGCAAACTCAGCCGCCGTGGTTACTCTCAAGTTGTTAGCCGTCAACAGCCCATGGACCAGAAGATCAACTTCTTCGGCCAGTACTCCCAGCGATCCGTCGGCAGCCGGACCAACGAGTGAACTTGCACCCGTACTTGCCGTTTCCGATACTGTATCGGAAACGGCTTCGGTGGAAGCGCTAAGTACTGACCACGAACCAAGTCCAAGCGCCGCCAAAACCGCTCTCTTCTGCTCCGCAACAGGATCGAACCATGTTGCCTTGACAAAAACTACTACGGTTCCTTCTTGTCCGTCAAAGTCGGCAAGAGCCATACCCACAACCGCACCTGCTTTAGTCGCTCGCATTGCATAACCAGTCTTTGTCGCTGATGATGTCAGGTAATCTCCTGCCTTAATTACTCCGTTTTCATTGGTGACTTTAACGGGCACTCGACCAGTGAGGGCAATTTGGTTAAGGTCGTTCGGATCACCAATAACTAGTCCCGGCAAAGTCGAAACTACACCCAAAAGTCTGGAGTCATAGGCTTGGCTGCTCTTTCTGACATATTCTGGATTTGCCACATCCGCGCTGACCACATCTCCCGGCTCCAAAGTCTCTGTGCTGCCAAAGTACTCGGCAACGTCTGCACCGGTTTGGGTTGCCGAAACATCCATCCATTGCACCATATTCCAATTGGTTCCGTCATAGACAAAAGTAAAAATATCACCTGCAGCACCGGTCGTAATATCCGCACCGCCACAAGCAATATTCGAAGCTGTACAATCAAAATCGGTTACCGCATCGCCAAGCTCAACCACCAAAACCTGACCATTGGTTCCATTGGTGAAATTGCTAATCAGTGTTGGACTTGCTGCATTACCCGTAATCGCATGAGATGTGCCGGCAACCGTTGGCGTGGTGCTGTCGGCAGTCAGTGTCTTTTGGGCGCCAATGCCGATTCCGGAAGTAGATGAGATACCCAAATCCCAGTTGTCGCCGACATTAACACCGATCTCTGTGGCCTGAGGATCAGGGGTTGTCAAATCAACCGCAATCCCGTTAATAGTGTTAGCCCCTGTATGATTATTTCCCGTTATATTAATGTCAATTGCCTGGAAAGTCTCAGAGTCCATAATACCCAGTGTTGAAGTGATATCAATAATGTCCGCACTCTGATCAGCAGCCGTATTTATATTTAGATCAATGATTCCGTCTGTCGATGTTGACGATGTTGAGGAAACTACCAAAGCTTGGGCTGCCGGAGCGCTTGCGCCTAATGCAATATTGATGGCATCACCGGTATGGGCAATGGCACCCAGGTTTAGGTCAATAAGGTTCCCGGAGGAGATAGTGTTGGCATCAACCTGCAAGAGGTTGCCGGAGAAGGTACATACGTCAGCTGCGCCCGGAGTACAAACAGCTTCCGTGAGGGTTACGAGCGGAGCAGAAACGGTTAGAGTAACCGCTCCACCTGTGCTGTCATCGATGTCCAGATCGCGGGTGATGGCAAGAGCAGTGGCTGTGTCCACAGTCCCTGTGGCAACGTGTTGTCTGGTGTAGTCCAAAGTGAGAAGATCACCGGTGAGCACCGAGCCGGTCGCGGAAATGTCCAGGACACTGGAGGTAAAGGCGGCATTGGCGAGAACGTCAATCATGTTCTCTGTGCCAAAGGCGCCGGTGGCATCGATATCCATGAGGCCGCCGCGGGTTGATGCGATGTTAAGATCGAAGGTGGCTACCGTACCGGTGTTGTTGTTGTCGTCAACCTGGATCATGGAAGCGGTGCGGGTTGAGGCGGTGTTTGTGGCCACGAAAGCCTGTGCACCAACGGCTGTTGCGCCCAGATCGACATTAATGACGTCGCCGGTTGCCAGCACTGCTCCCAGGAGGACATCCAGGATATTTCCTGTATAGACTCCCGTAACATCAATATCAAACAATGGGCTGGCGGCGGCACCGGTGTTGGTGACATCAATGTCCCAAAGCGTGCCTCCGATGGTTGTTCCGGCTCCGTCAAAGATGGTTTCCATCAGTGGCTGTGTGCGCGTTCCGCCTCCTGCATCAATGCGCAGTGCGGTAGCAGCGACTCCAGCATCCATGTCAATGTTTATGACGTTTCCGGTAACAGCTCCGGTCAGAGCAATGTCAATGGTATCACCCGAAGACGTGCCTGCGTCCGAAATACCGATGAGGTCCGTGGTGCGTAACATGGCGCCCGATGCGACCACCATGGCCTGTGAACCAACGGCTGTGGCGCCCAGAGC
>MFBL01000037.1:0-4768 GCA_001774945.1 Candidatus Curtissbacteria bacterium RIFCSPHIGHO2_12_FULL_41_17 | reverse complement strand
TTGCAGTTGTGATATCAATTACATTTCCTGTTGTACCGCCGGTAATATCAACATCTATTGTATTGGTGTCCGGAGTACCGGTTACGTTAATCTGAATAAGATCGCCAGTCACAGTTGCCGCCACCGAGGCATCGGTAATCAAAATTGCCGATCCGGAAGTTCTGGTATTTGCCATGTTAATGTCAATGGCGTCTCCGGTTGTTGTCGCTGTCGCATCCAAATCAATCAAATCAGCCGTCGTAATGTTAGTTCCGGTAATATCCAAAGCATCAATATTAGTGGAAGGCGTAATGTCAATAGAATCAGAAGCAGTCGCACCGCCTGCTGCCGTCAGGGTTCCGGCAATCGTCAGATTGCCGCTGGAGTCAATATTATTGGCCGAAGAATGGAATTGGACCGCTCCGCTTCCCGCAGGATCGATAGTTAATGCCGTATTGTTGTCGGCATTAGATAAGGTATTAGTTCCTGCGCCTAGATAAAGGGTATTGGAATCCGAATCAAGATAAATCGAGCCGCCGGACCTAGTTTCCAAATACATTGAGCCTTTGACATTCATGCCATTGGAGGCAAGCCGATTTTCGTCACCGATATAAATATTGTCCGAGAAATAACCGGTCTTGAACCTTTCACCGCTGTTGCCAAGAGTGTAAGTCTTGTTTTTATCAAGCAAAAGATCTGAATTTAAAAGTGATTTTAAAGTTAGTCTGTCGGCGTTCGAATCGCCGATTATTAAATTGCCGGCGATTGTTAAATTACTATTATCAATGGTATCGGGAACGGCAACCGTTACCTGACTCAGGTCGGAAGCTTCCTCAACCGCCAAATCGCCGGTCTGGGCAAGTTCGGTTGGCGCTTGCGGACTGGCTGTCGGTAAACCCTGCGTCGCTTGGCCCGTTTTTGAATCCTTTTTGGCAAGATCACCCTTGCCGTCAAACGGCCACAGAAAATCAGCAACTGCCGCTAGCGTCTTGCCTAGATTCTTAAAGAATTTTGAGAAAATCGACTCTCCCTTTTGGCTGGTGGCACCTTTAACCTGAGGGTTTTTAGCAGGTTTTGCTTTTGGTGACGGACTTACAGCGGTAGTTTTATTAACCTGTTTTTCAGTCTTTGTTACAAAATTATTAAGTAAATTTTCGTGGAATGAGGCCGAAGTTGTTGCAGGGGCAATTGCCAAAACACTGACAATATAAAAAATGCCGGATAATAAAAATATGGCAATTTTCAAAACTCTCTTCGATTTGGGTGCAGACAAATCAGGCATTACTTGAGTAAATTAATACCGCTAATATAATTAGAGGCATACCCATTTATATTTGTCAAGAGGTTGTTTCTACATTCTATGTAGATAGTAAGGGAGAGAGCGAAAAAATCGAGTTACTTTTTTAACCAGTGATTATCTCGCATTAGAAGAATTATCCGACTCTTCGGACGGTTTGGTCAAGAAGTTGCCAGCGACATAAACATCTCTTGCAACACCAGTAGACACATACTCTCCGCTATCAGTCTTCTTAAAAGTGGGGATCACATCAACTAGATACCACCTACCATAAGTTCTGCCTCCAACTGTAACAAATTCTCCTTCAACCACATCAAAACTTTGGTAGGAAGCCCCGTAAACCGGCAATGCATCGACTAAAGAGCCTCCTAGTGCAATTCCCACTTGTTTTGCCTGATTAGGTCCTGCTCTAAGCGGAATCTCAACGCCGTTTCCAAAAGTTTCAGTTAAGTACTGCCCCTTAAGTTCCCCCTCAATCGGCTTACCGGTAAGAATTTCGCTATCGGCAAGGCCAGGAAAAGCATCCTCAACAGCCTTGTCAATTCTTTCACCAATCTCGTCACCTGCCACAAAATATATTCCAAGCAAACCCGAAACAGCCAGCACGGCTACTGCTGCAGTTGTCCAGTGCAATCCGTGTCTTGACCTTCTCTCTGGTTTCCAACTGGTTCTGAATCGTTCTGACATAGATATATATCCTATAACAAATTGCTTGTAAAAGCAAGTTGTTACACAAAGTTTAACATTTCACCGTAAAATGCAAATTTTCTTAAACAACGAAGTTGATTAGTCTTAGGCCCGCAGTCCTTCGACTTCGCTCAGGACGAGGACCACAGGCTAAATAACAAGGTTAATTAGCCTATCGCGAACAAATATTACCCGTTTTATTTTCTTTCCGCCCACATATTTTGTCACTTTCGCTAATGCAAGTGCTAATCCTTTAGCCTCATTTTCAGATACACCCCGCTCAACGCTGAGCCTATCCCGAACCTTCCCGTTAACTTCTACCACTAGCACTATGCTTTGGGCAATTGCCAGTTTCCCGTCATACTTAGGCCAGGGAGCTTGATGAATAGATTCCCACTGATTCATAGCAGATTTTCGCTGATTTTTATCTGTGTTAATCCGCAATCGATCCGCGCTAATCTTACTCCATAACTCTTCGGTTATATGCGGTGCAAATGGAGCCAGGAGTAGAAGTAGAGTCTCGACTTCTACTCTAGTTGGCAGTTTGTAGTTCGTAGTTTGTAGTTTTTTTTGTTTTTGACTATTAACTACCGACTCATCACTATCCACTACGCGCCCTTCGAGCGCGTTAACCCACTCCATGAGGGCAGCAATTGCCGTATTGTAATCAAGCGATTCAATATCACTAGTCACCTTTTTGATTGTCTTGTGCATTAAGTACGCGGAACGTTGCGGAAGTTCTGCGTTATTCCGCGGAACTCCGCTGAAGTTCTGCGTTGCCTCCGCCACTAACCTCCAGACTCGTTTCAGAAACCGATGCATTCCTTCAATCCCACTATCCCTAAAGTCGCCTCCCTGCTGGTATCGCCCGCAAAACATTAAATAGCATCTAAGTGTATCGGACCCATACTTTTCTATATAATCATCAGGGATAACGACATTCCCTTTGGATTTACTCATCTTGGCGCCCTTGGAAATTAAAAGTCCGTGGGCCCTGAATTTGCTGAATGGTTCGTCAAAATCTGTAAAACCTAAATCCGCAAATACCATCGCCAAAAACCGGCTGTACAATAGGTGCAAAACCGCATGCTCTGCACCGCCAATATACATATCAACTGGAAGCCACCGCCCTCGCTTCGCGAGGGAATTTCTAAATTCTAATTCCCAATTTCTAAATTTTTGATTTTTGGATTTCCTTTGGGAAACTTCGCTTTTTGATTTTTGATCTCCGAGGATTAAATATCCAAGATAATACCAAGCACTATCCAAGAAAGTATCAGAAACGTCGGTTTCTCTACGAGCCTGACTTGCGCACCCTGGACATTTAACCAGATAGAACTCCGGATGTCGCGCAAGAGGACCCAAGCCTGCTTGCCCTGAGCTTGCTTGCACTGAGCCTGCCGAATGTGTCGAATGGGTTGGCTTGAAGTTTTTTATATACGGAAGCTCAACCGGAAGATCATCTTCGGGAACCGGATACCAGCCCGCCGCATCCCAGTCTAACTTTGAACTTTGAACTTTGAACTTTGAACTTTTTCCGACAGGACCCGCAAACTCTGTGAACCATGATTTTCCATCTTTAGCACATTCCTGGCAAAATATCATCGGTATCGGCGGCCCCCAATATCTTTGCCTTGAAATAATCCAGTCTCTTAAATGCCACATGGCTTTGATTGATCCAAAATGATGCTTTTGTAAATATTTAGTGATACTTTGGATACTACCCTCGGATGATAAACCCGTAAATTTTCCCGAATTTACAAGCACGCCGTAATCTGTAAACGCTTTCTGTGAAAAATCGTTTGAGTTTTCTGGGTCCGGCTTGATCACCTGAATTATTTCTAGTTTAAATTTTTTGGCAAACTCCCAATCCCGCACGTCATGCGCCGGCACGCCCATCACTGCTCCTGTTCCATAAATTGCCAGAACGTAATCAGCAATAAAAATAGGCACTTTTTTACCGTTAATCGGATTGATTGCACAAAAGCCGGTATCAATACCCGTTTTCACTGCCTGTTTAACCTTATCCTTTTTGTCTTGAAATTGGCCAATTCTCTCCTCCTCGCTTTTTTTCAGACTATCGGAAACGTAGCGTTGAATTTGCTCTCTTAACAACTTATTTGACCTATTGCCTATTGTTGTCACTAACGGGTGTTCGGGTGCCAAAGCCAAAAAAGTAACCCCGAAAATCGTGTCTGCTCTAGTCGTGAAGACTCTAATCAAAGTATTCCTTTCTATATCGCAACCAAACAGTATTTCCAGACCTTCTGATTTCCCAAGCCAATTACGCTGGGCAATCTTTACTTTTTCACTCCAATCGATTTTTTCAAGACCATCCAAAAGTTTTTGGGCATATTTGGTGATTCTAAAAAACCATTGCGCCAGCTCCCTCTTTTCAACCTGTGTCCCGCACCGTTCGCACACCGCAACGCTCTCTTTTTGCTGTTCCTTTTTATCAACTTTTAACACTTCGACTTCGCTCAGTATTATCCTGAGTTTATCGAAGGATAACTTTTCACTTTTAACTTTTAACTTTTGTATCACCTGCTCATCCGCAAGTACCGTTAAACAATGAGGACACCAATTGACTGCGCTTCTCGCCCTGTAAGTAAGGCCCGCTTTAAAAAGTTGTACAAAAATCCACTGAGTCCATTTGTAATAGTTTGATTTATAAGTTTCTAGTTTGTTAGACCAACTATAGGCGTTGCCGATGGCATGAAGCTGTCTGTAAAAATTAGCCTCGGTTCTTTTGGCAACCTCTGCTGGATGCTGGCCGATTTTAAGAGCATAATTTTCGCTGTGAAT
>MFBL01000036.1 GCA_001774945.1 Candidatus Curtissbacteria bacterium RIFCSPHIGHO2_12_FULL_41_17 | reverse complement strand
AAGTTCCTAATGCAAGAATGGATCGTCTGGACAAATTTCCAGATAAGAAGTGTTTTGGTGCTTCTTTTGGATTTCCCATTGATTGAGAAAATAACACGCTTTAAAGTTGTTGTCAAGAGGTCGCGCTTAATTAATAAAGAAGGGTGAATGATTTAAGTATGGTATCAAACATACTATCTTTATTTGGTGCAGATTCGTGCAGGTTAAATACTATTCTCCAACCCAGATTTTTGTATAAAAACATTGCGCTATAGGTTGTATATACAGTTTTATCCTTCGATGAGAATAGGCCTGAAGCCTTAACAGTATAAATAACAGAGTCTTGATTTGATACTTTTCTTTGTCCTAAAGAAATCCACTGATTACCATTTGAAAATCTTGTTAGACCAGATTTTACCATATCAGCATATGTATTTAACGTTATGCCTGATTCAGGAGGTTCCCTTGCAATAACGATAAATTCGCCGTTTGGATTTTTAGTTTTATAGTACCAGTCTCCATCTTTTCCAAATTCTGGATCTTTAGTCGGGTGATGATATGAAGATTCAGGCGGAAGCATATATGAGGGTAATCGCACGCGATAAGGAATTGTAGGTGAGTTAAACTCTACCCATCCAGCAAGCAACTGTTGTTCGACTGTTGGTGAAGGTCTAGGTGCTGGGGTCGGCGCACCACCACGGGTGGGTTTGGGAAGAGGTTGAGTTGCTTGAGGCGCTGGCCTAGTAATAGCTGTTGGAAATCTTGTGTCAGGAGTTGGAGTAAGCCGGGCCTGGGCAGTGCCGGTTGCTTTCACACCGGCTTGTACACTTGCTTGGACTTGCGCGTTTATACTTGTATTACTCGGCGCATCGGAAGCACAGGCAGCAGCAAGTGCTGAAGTTCCTAATGCAAGAAGGGATCGTCTGGACAAATTTCCAGATAAGAAGTGTTTTGGTGCTTCTTTTGGATTTCCCATTGATTGAGAAAATAACACGTTTTATGTATTGTTGTCAAGGGGTAATTGGGGTGGTAAAATAGAAAAACATGGAGAGGTCGCATAGCGGTCTAGTGCACGCGCTTGGAGAGCGCGCATCCCCGTGAGGGGATCGAGGGTTCGAATCCCTCTCTCTCCGCCGCGTCAAACGCGGCTGGAACGGTTGGCTCTCTGTCCTCGTAGTTTAGTTGGATAGAACGTCAGATTCCGGATCTGAAGGTCGGGGGTTCAAATCCCTTCGAGGACGCCAAAGCATCTTAACTACCTATGAAATTTGAATTTTCAGCAGGCGGAATCGTATTTAAACGCGGAACTAAGCAGGAAAGTTCTATTCTCATTCTTCTTGCACAGCATTCCCAACACCATGGCTGGGTTTTTCCAAAAGGACTCATAGGAGACACGGTAAAAGGAGAGAAGAAAGAAACAACGGCTGTTAGGGAAGTAGAAGAAGAAACCGGTATAAAAGCCAAAATTTTAAAACCCCTTGAACACATATCGTATTGGTATTTCCATGAAGGAGAAAAGCGAAAAAAAACTGTGTACTACTTTTTGATGGAATTTTTAGAAGACACCAAAAAAAGAGACCTTGAAATGGAAGCAATCGCATGGTTGCCGATTGAAGATGTAGAACAAAGACTCACGTACCCTTCGGATAAAAAAGTGTGGGTTGAGGCTCAAAAATTACTAAAAAATTAATCAAGAACGAGATATTTCTTCAAAAAAGTTCTCCCAGAATCTGACTTTATATGGTTTCATTTAGATAACTCTTCAGCATTTAAATTATTTTGTCACTTCACGACTTGCGGTGTTTTTACGAAAAAATTCGAACTATATTTCAAAGGTAGCGCGGCGAGTGCCCCCACCCGCCGCGCCTCCGCTATTTTTTGCGCGCGCGATTTTCTCCCCCTTCGGGCGAGTAAGGAAAAAAATTTATAGTGTCCTTGCCCCGCCCACCCGTGCGCGGACACGAAAACTCCCAATCAATAATTTTACACTGCTTTTGTGCTGTAATGATCTTCAATTATTTTATCAGCTGTTGCAACAAGATCGTCATATCCGGCGTTTGCTCGTGGGTCTTTTTCCATATCCAAAACATGATTATCGTCAAAACCTAAAAGCTGACCATCGGTTTTTGATGTATCTGCCCTGCCAATATTATTTTGCTGCTGAAATTCTGAAACTGCTGTTGTCGGATCTCCGTCGTAGTACTGAATATGCTTTGGGCGTAATCCAGGATTTTTTGCAAAAAAATTCTCCCAATACTGCTTCGCAGGAACCGTGTTGCCTGCTCGTTTTAGGTGTGCACCAGAGCTTTCCATAATCCCTCTTAGAGTTTCTTCATCGAAAGTGTCTTTCCAAAACATCTGCCCGATTAGCTCGCTCGCAACGGCGGCTGAAGAGTCAGTTGCAAAACCTAGCCCTTGAAGTTCGTGAACAAAAGCGGCAAAACAGTCTTCTTTCAAATCTTGTTTGCGATAATATTGTCTTTCATTTTTATATGCAGAAAAAGCTTTTTTGAGTGGTGATTGATCGTCTAGTTTTTTACCCCATTCGACAAAAGAACTAGCCAATGCAGTATCTTCAATCATTACGCTTTTTTCCTGACCATCTACAACTTTTATTTCTGAAGCATATTTTGATCCTGTTTCGGGATCAACAGGTACTTTTTCTGCCAGGAAAACAATACCGCTATCAACGGGAACACCGGGATGGTTTGGGTCTGTCCAGATAAACACATCATTCCATTTTGTTTCGCTTTGGGGTCTAGTGAAATCTTTCTCCCAGCCATTAAAGGCAAAAGCGTATTGAGAGGCAAGGACATCAGATGGATATACAAAGAAAACCTCATTGCCTCTTTCTCCGCCGTAATACCCATCTGAAACCATTTGGGCAGCAAGGTGGGTTGCTGTAATATCAGGATATTTTGGAGCACTAGCCATATGTCTATTAAGAAAATTCAGAAACATTTCTTTTGCCTTATCTGCACTAGGGACTTCCTGTAAAAAATTTGATACAAACGATTTTACCGTTGCTTCATTTCTGTTTACCAGACCTATTCTTGCTAGTGGTGGAAATATACTTCGACCGTTACCCATCACATCAGTAAACCCATTTATAAATTCACGGTATCCGCTGCGATGGTTAACCATAACATCGCCACCAGTATGGTCGCGAAATCCTTGACGTGTGACATGGGCTAAAAAGTGCGGATTTAATCTTCGCCATAATGCAATATATTCTTCCGTTGAAAGATTGGCTAATACTTCTGGTTTTAATAATTCTCTTTTTTGTTCATTACTGAGAGGTTGGGTTGCTACTTTTTCGTAATATGCATCTAATAATTGCTTGGGATTGGGTATCTCGGTTTGTTTTTCTTTATGTGTTTTTAATTCATCTTCTATAGCGTATGATTGAGCATAAAGAGCATCTCTTTCTGATTTAATCGCGCCTATTTCACCCTGCAAAGCGGCTGTCTGTTTATCCTCAAGTCCAACTGCATTTTTTAGCTTTACCACTAAAGTTTCTAGTCTCTGCGTTAGCTCTCCCATTTTTTGCCTCTCTTGTTGATATGAGGCGCTGGTTAACTCTGCAATTTCCTGAGTTTTTTGTTCACTCCCTGCAATACTTTCCTTAGTTGTTCTTGAGCTTGTCCTAGCTTCTAAAATAGCTCGAGCAGTTTCACTTCTTCCTTCTGGATCAAGTTTTTTCAAAATCGTGCGCGGATCGGTAAGTTCTTTTTTAATCTGTTCTATCTCTGGTGTGGGTTCCGCTTTAGGAGTCGCAACACTTCCGACAGCACCAACCCCCTCACTTGATTGAAGTTTTGGTTTTACAACTTCTTGAGGTGCCATTCCTGGCACTGGCTCACCTGTATCCATGGTTTTATTCTCCTTAACTTTGATTTTATTATACATTTTTTTAAAAATTTTGAGTAGGTCAATCGCTATTGTTTTTATATTGAAAAATTTGTCTTTCTTAAAAGAAAGACGCGGGCAATGCTCACTAAAGAACAGATAAAAAACAAAAAACCATGATTAAATATTTCGTATACTGCAGAAAATCCACCGACGAAGCTGATAGACAAGTTTTATCTATTGAAGCACAAATCACCGAACTTAAAGAATTCGCCAAAAGAGAAAATCTTGAAGTCGTTGATTTTTTTACCGAAGCAAAAACTGCCAAGAAACCCGGACGAGAAAAATTTGAGCAAATGCTCAAACTAATCGAAAAAGGAGAAGCAAACGGAATTTTGAGCTGGCATGCGGACAGACTTGCCAGAAATTCTGTTGACGGCGGAAAAATCATCTACTTGCTTGATACCGGCAAACTCCTGTCGTTAAAATTTCCCACGCTCTGGTTTGAAAATACACAACAGGGAAAATTTATGCTTTCAATCGCTTTTGGCCAGTCAAAATATTACATTGACAATTTAGCTGAAAATGTAAAACGAGGGATAAGGCAAAAACTCCGAAACGGTGTTTATCCCAATAAAGCCCCGATCGGCTATCTTAACGAACCTAGAAAAAAATTAATAGAAGTTGATCAAAAAACTAGTCGATTAGTGCGAAAAGCATTTCTGCTTTTCGCATCCGGCAAATACACTTTTGTGGATATTGATAAATTTTTCTTCGAGCACAAAATCAAAAGCTCAACCAATAAATATTTACGAACGGACAAGATTAGAAATATGTTGAGAAGTCCTTTTTACTACGGAGTTTTTGAATTTGCTGGAGAAACCTATCAAGGAACTCACAAACCACTAATCTCAAAAACTCTGTTTGATAAATGCCAGGAGATTATCAAGCGAAAATCAAAAACTCATATTAACCACAAAGACGAATTTTGGTTTTTGGGTTTATCCAAATGTAAAGAATGCAATTCGGCAATTACCGCCGAAAAACATTTCAAGTTTTACCCTAAAACCAGAGGAAAAGTCAGATACGATTATTACCGTTGTGGTAAAAAGCACGGATTTTGCTCGCAAAAATATGTTTCCACCGGGGAATTTGAAAAACAAATAAGAGAAATTTTGTGGAGTCATTCGCTCCACGGGCTAAACGCTAGAAAAATGTTGAATTGGCTTCACGCAGACGAAATAAACGAGAGAAAAACAGTAGAAAACAAAATTTCTCTTTTAAAGCCTCAACTTTCTAATATCGAGCAGAAATTGGACAGACTTTTAACTAGTTATCTTGATCAAGTCATAGAAACTACTGAATATCAGAAAGTTAAGAAAAAATTTATAGAAGAAAAAACAAATTTTGAGGAGCAAATCAGTAGTTTTGAGAAAAACCAGTTTCTTTGGGTCGAACTAGTCAGAGATTTCATAAGTAGTGCGCAGGAAGCGCACAAAATCG
>MFBL01000035.1 GCA_001774945.1 Candidatus Curtissbacteria bacterium RIFCSPHIGHO2_12_FULL_41_17 | reverse complement strand
CCTTCAACCTTTTCCAAAAAAGTAAAAACATCCCCGCCTTCGCCACAGCCAAAACATTTAAAAACCTGCCGTTCCGGCGAAATCATAAAAGAAGGCGTCTTTTCGCCGTGGAATGGACAAAGCGCCGCAAAATTCCTGCCCGATTTTTTAAGCGGAAAATAGGAAGACGCTACTTCTACAATATCGACCTTGGACTTTATTTCATCTACCTGGTCCGTCACTTAAAACACCTCGCCTGAATATTTACCACAATTCGCGATATAATTGTACCCTAAGGAGAGGTCGCATAAGCAAAGCTTGCGGTCCTCGTCCTTCGATGAACTCAGGACTGCGGGCCTAATGTGGACTAGCGCGAAATGGAGAGGTGCCGGAGTGGCCGAACGGGCGGCACTGGAAATGCCGTATGCGCGTGAGCGTATCGAGGGTTCGAATCCCTCCCTCTCCGCCCGTTGGAAATTGAGAATTTATTCTCGGTTTCCAATGGTTGGGGGAGATTGATTTAACCCTTTGGTTCGTAAATAAGCATAGCTTGCGAGTATTTCTCTACTATTGAAATCGATGTTTCAATAGTGCTTTATACTCTAAGTGCAAACGCAGTGCGCTATACTATTCCTAAGGAATACACCCCTCCCTCTCCGCCACGTAATAAATTGCTAAAGCAATTTAAACGTGGCTGTCGCGTTTAAATCTCTGATTTATTACGCGACGCCAGCTATGTATTTTGTGTATATTCTTCAAAGTGATAAGGATGGAAGACTTTATATTGGTTTTACAGATAACATCGAAAGAAGATCAAAACAACATAATGAGGGAAAAAGTTTAGCGACAAAACCCTTTAGGCCATACAAGCTAATTTATTACGAAGCATTTTTAGACATAAAAGATGCGAAAGCCAGAGAAAAGTTTCTTAAAAGTGGTTGGGGAAGACGAAGTATTAAAAAGATGTTGAAATTTTACTTTCCAACATAGTCCCTCCAGAGGCGGGCAGGCATCTAGGCACCGCAGGGACTAAGACCGTATAATAAAATTAGTAACTATGACAGAGGGTGCAGAAAACCTACCTATTATCATCAAAGGCAACAAAGGAGAACAAGCAGACTCTGCTAACAGAGAAATAAATCCGGTAATTTTGGGTGAAAACCAAAAAAAGTATCATTTCGTTAAAGAAGGGTCCCTTACTTATATTGTTGATGAGGTAGGGAATAAAGTTAGCGACGGTTATCATGAATTTGAAATTTTTAAGGCTGAGGCCGAGGGTGGTAGCGAGATTAGAGGAATTTTAGCAGGGCTTGGTGCTATGAGAAGGGTGTTGAGTCCTCCAACTGAGGATAATCCCAGGTTTCGAGCCTCTGAGGAAGAATTTCATGCACTGCAATATAGACCGGATCTGGGAGGATTTTTTACTACCCGGACCGGAGCCATGCAGCATATAGTTGGACATGACGGAAAACCAGCCTCTAAAGATTAGCATGACATCTATAGGAGTGGTGATAAAATCTATGGAAAAGTTGGTGCACGTGTAGAAGAAATTAATAATACACCATTACTTAGTGACTCTAGTCCTAAGTTACGGCTTTCATCCCGAGAGGGAGTGACCTAAGTAATTGAGGGTACTGGTTCGAGATATTTTTTCGTAATAACTTCCAACATAGTCCCTCTTTCATCAAGATTTCAGAAGGGCAGGCAACCAGGCACAATGTGAGCCTTTGGGAGCTTGACATAAACCAACATTGTGTATAAACTTAGCTAAGTTAGCTAACAGAAAAGAGGGCATGTGCAAATAATTAACATTCATCAGGCAAAAACTCAACTCTCCAAACTAATAGAAAAGGCTCTTGTTGGTGAAGAGGTAATTATTGCCAAAGCCGGTAAACCTGTTGCCAAACTTACAGCCTACAAAAAACCCCTAAAACCTCGCAAGCTTGGTTTATGGAAAGGAAAAGTTTGGGTTCCGGACGATTTCAACGAAGAGGACAAGGAGATAAATAAGCTTTTCTATGGGAAATAAAAAAAGCTTGCGGTCCTCGCCCTTCGATAAGCTCAGGGCTGCGGCCTAATACGGTGAGTAAAGGCTTCCTACTCGACACTAACATTTTCATCTGGCTAATGGAGAAAAATAAGCGTCTCCCTAGTCACTTAATTAATCTTGTCCAGTCCCCCGAAAACCCAGTGTTTTTATCAGTCGCCAGTATTTGGGAAATGGTTATCAAGAAAGGAAAAGGCAGATTAAAAGTACCTAAAAACATAGAGAAAGATGTTACAACTGCCGGATTTTCTATCATTTCGATAGATGCTTCCCATGTGCTTGGAGTGCAAGAGTTACCGCTTTACCACAAAGACCCATTTGACAGATTGCTTGTTTCACAAGCCAAAGTCGAAAATTTAACTCTTTTAACTGTCGACCCAAAAATTAAGAGATACGATATTAAGACTTTGGGATGAAGAGACCGCAAAACTTGTCACTCTTACCCTGCCTGCCGCCTTAATGGCCGCTTCGCCAAGGCTTTAGCGAGGCTAGCAAGCCTCGTCCAAGTATTGGACGGGAGCCTGCCTGCCCTGAGATCTTCGAATGGGCCGAAGGGCCAATCGTCAGTTGCTTGTCCTGAGGGAAGTCGAAGGGTCAGTTGTCATCCATTCGACAAGCTCAGGATGACCCTGAGTTCACCGAAGGGTCAATTGTGCAATCTTTGGCTTTACTTTAAGCCAAAGTTGCTTTGTGTCTTTAAAAGTTAACTTACCCTCAACCTTATCAAGCGGCAACCAAACTTTGCCGGAAACCTCAAATGCCGTTGAAGCTTCGCCCTCACCAATGCATTTCATTAAATAAAAAACAACAGTTTTCAAAACCCGCGAACCTTCTTCATAATAAAAATATTGAGTTTGACCGACCTTATCAATTATCTCAGCCTCGACTCCCGTTTCCTCCTCAACCTCCCGAAGAGCCGTCTGTTCCTCCGACTCATAAATCTCCCGATGGCCTTTGGGAAAATCCCAGCCTTTATGTTTTGAATGCTGGGTTACTAAAACCTCAACCCCTTTCGTACTTTTCGTACCTTTCGTACTTTTCCTTACAACAATCCCACCGGCACTATAGATTCGCTTAATGGGCATGGCAAGGGAATTTTATCAGATTTAGAAGGTCTATTGACAATCAGCATGAGTAATACTAAAATTTGGGTATTACCATGCAGATTCAACCAACAACTATCACCCAAAAAGGACAAGTAACTATTCCAGCCCAAGTACGCAAAGTACTCGGCTTAAAACGTGGCGATCAGGTAAAATTTACCGTCACCAAGAAAAAAGAAGTCAAAATCAAACTTTCCAAACGTTTTTCAATAATGTCCCTCTACGGCTCGCTAAAGCCAAAAGTTAAACCCAAACTAACCGGACAAAGATTGATCAAATGGGAAGAACAAGCTTGGCCAAGAGCAGCGGTTGAAAGAGACCGTAAAATACTCCGTCTGCTTGGAGCTCTTTCAAGAACTAATCGATGATTCTTCTTGATACTAATATTATTCTCCGATTTCTTTTGGACGATGACCCTATACTTTCATCCAAAGCTGAAACAATCTTTAAAAAGATCGAGCAAGAAAAAAATAAAGTCTTCATCAGTCTTTTAACACTTTCGGAGGTAATCTTTACTTTAGAAAGATCTTACAAACTTCCCAAAAAAGAGATAACTGATAAAATGCTTGCTATTGGACAAATTCCAAACATTGTCATAGAAAATTACAAAATACTCCCAGGAATTTTTACTTTCTACATCGAACAAAACATCAGTTTTATCGATGCTTACCATATTGCTTTAATGCACAAGAAAAAGATTAAAGAGATTTATTCTTTTGATCATGATTTTGATAAATTCCCCCAAATCAAACGTCTTGAGAGCTAAAAACAATTCCCGCACTAAAAATCCGTTTAATCGCCATTTTGATCCCTTAAAAACTCCAGTAGTCCATCTTCCAATTCAGCGCAAGATTGAGCAATCAAAAAAGGCTCTTCCTCTTGCTTTTGCCGTTCCTCATCCCATCTGAAAAGTTGACAAGATCCAGATTTTCCGCCAATGACCTCAGCATAAGCTAAATCACCTAATCTAAAACCGACTGACGCACTGCTTGTGCCATCGGCAAAAGACAAGGAAAGCAGTCGAGCAATATCCCACGCGAGCGTTTGGCTTCTAAAAGTAATTGATCTAATGCTTTGATATCTGCCAGTTACTGAATCAGTTTCTGATAAAGTAAAGCCCTCTGCGCCGGAAATAATTGCAAAATCGCCTACTACAACTCGAGTCGGATCGATGCTTCTCTCCTCATTCATTTTTTAGGTTGCAATTTTTACCAGACAAAAGTAAATTCTTCCGTCATCCACAGGCGGAGGCGGCAGGATTCGAACCTGCGACCGAGTTTCCCCGGTAGTCGTTTTCGAAACGACCGCACTAGTCCACTATGCGACGCCTCCAGTGAAGTACGCCCGGCAGGACTCGAACCTGCGACCTGTTGCTCCGCAAGCAACCGTTCTATCCAACTGAACTACGGGCGCACAGCGTTTTATTTTATCACTTGCCTTAATTTGAAACTAGTCGAAGTTAATACGCTTCTGGAGAGAATGGGCCCATTTGTCAAAAAGAGTATGAACCGGCGCCGGATGGTAGTGAAGGTGTTTTTCAATAACATCAAGAAGAGTTCGCTCTGAGACATTGCTCAAAAGAATAATCAGCCTTGTGGGGAAATGCAGGTTTGTTTGCACCAGCAAAAGCCGGTCATCACTGCGCCTGTCAAACCAAAAGGAATCAAGCTCTTCCCATAAAAAGGCCCGTCCGCCGGAAATAATGCCCATATTGGTCACTTTGTGCTCAATAATATCAGGCTGGGCTGTCGCCAAAACAAAGGCAACAAAGACTACAGCAATTATTACGCCGACCAGAAAATATTCGCCAAAGGCAATTGCTGCCAGAATAAAAATTAAAGCGTAAAGAGCAACTTTGGTGAAATACCTTTTGGATCTTGCTTTAAAAATTCTGACCGGAGATTTCCAGAAAACAATGGATTTTGCTTCCAGCGCCGCCACATGCTTGGCATCCAGCTCCTCTTTACTAAGAACTACTCCTTTATGATGATCTATGTGATACTCGCTTTTGTGAAACGTCGGCATATGGCAAGTTCTACTTGCCAATCGAGTTTGACTCGATGGGCAGAACCTAATATCTATTTACCAGTTTATCATAAAAATGTTGACACGTATGGTTTGCAAGATCAAATTTTGTTAAAATATTGAAGCTTTTGGTGGATTGGGCTTTAAGGAGGAGTCGCATAGCTGGTCCATTGCGGGAGATTGCTAATCTCCTGAGCCTTTTGGCTCACGTGGGTTCGAATCCCACCTCCTCCGCAACGTACAAAATCAAAGATTTTTACGTTGCTGAAACGTAAAATTGTGGCAATTTGTACGTTTCGCCCTATGTATTATGTCTACATTCTTAGGAATCTTAAGGATAAGAGTTTATACATAGGTTACACAACGGATCTTAAAAAGCGTTTCTTGGCACATAATAATGGTCTTTCAGTTTCAATAAAACATAAGAGGCCCTATAAACTACTATTTTATGGAGCATTTATTGATAGGATAGATGCGAAGCATAGAGAAGAATATTTAAAAAGTGGCTGGGGTTTTAGAAGTATTAAAAAGTTATTAAAGAGATCTTTGTAAATGAGGAGGGGTCGCATAGTGGACTAGTGCGTTCGTCCTGAAAACGAATGTCCTCGCAAGAGAACCGTGGGTTCGAATCCCACCCCCTCCGCCCTTCGACAAGTCTTCGACCGTGAGCTCAGACCGAATCGGCTCAGGACTTCGGTACTGGGATTGGTGAAGGTTGAATGAGTTGGTGGGATGAGAAGTTTACCTCTTCGAGCCTGAGCCTCAGAGCCGAAGGCCTGAGTTTATCGAAGGGAATCCCACCCCCTCCGCCAGTAAATTCTTACTCGAACCAGTACCACTTCTATCTGTTAAGATACCCGCATGAAGATTAAGTTTACAAAGCATGCTCGCAAGATGCTTACGTTTCGTAGGATTAAACGCGTGCAAGTTGAAGAAACTATCAAAAATTCAGAAGACAGGTCAACTGGAAAAAGCGGCAAAGATGTATTATACAAGAATTTTGGGAAAAACTATCTAAAAGTAGTGATTTCAAAAGAGGAAGGTGATGTTTTTGTGATTACAGAACACTGGATTGCAAAAAAGCGAATTAAAAAGTAGAATATCAATGCTATGAAAGTAACATATGATTCCGTGGCGGATGCCATGTATATTTATTTTACAGAGAATAAAAAAAGCACTCGAACGGAGGAAGTGAGTGAAGATTTTTTAGTGGATTATGCAGGTAAAGAGATGATAGGAATTGAGATTTTGGATGCTTCTAAAAAGTTGCCTAAAAAGAATCTTGAATCGCTCAGGGTCACGTCTGATTTTCCCAGCAAGTTTACCTCAATCTAATACAATTCTAAGTTCGAAAACGCCTAATATTCTACAAAAAGGTAGTATAATTTAAACCTGAATGGTGACTGGTTGAAGTTGGGGTGCAATGGACATTTGCTCTAATTGCTGCTTAAAATAAGTTCCAACATAGTGGTTCGACAAGTCTTCGACCGTGAGGCTCAGACCGAATCGGCTCACCATAAATCAACTAGGCAGCGCAGATTATTCGCTACCCCAACCAATACCAATTAACAAACAGGATTGAAGCAACAAAAAGCCCAATTAAAAACACGCCAAGAACAATAAAGTAGCTGATTTTCTTTAAAACATGGGCAAGATAAATAAAAATGGGAAAAGAAACAATCTCATATCTAGTGTATGACATGGTATCTGTAACTAATAATGGTGTTATCCATAGTAAAAAACTCATCCACCAAAGCTTATATCCCAACAATTTTTTACTTTTAAACAAAAGCAAAAGAATAAGAATAACTGATAAATAATCAATCATTGAGAGATGGAAGGAGTGGAATGGTAGTGCCGGATAATAAAAGAGCAGCGCAAAATTCCAAAGCAGAGGCAAGAGAGGAAAACTCGGCTTAAACCACTCACTGCGTATATTGTAAAAGTACAAAGGATTACCGGTGTAGATATAGTTAAACGCAATCCACAACAAAAACGGGGCAAAAACGATTGCGAGCAAGGCCATCATGTCCTTTTTAAAAAAACTCTTTGGCTTAACTTCCCGAAAACAAGTATAAAAAAATAAAATTGTTAATAGGATAACATTGCCTTTCGTAATAGTTAAAAAAGATAAAAAGATTGCCGATTTTACCCATCTTTTCTTAACTAAAAAATAACTAAACCAGATTAGAAGAAAAAGTTGTAATCCTTCCGTAAAATAACTCCTGAAAAAAATGGCGAATGGAAAAGTAAACAACAGAAAAACTGCCTTGTAGGCGATCTGTTTTGAAAATAATTTTCCAACGACATAAATCAAGCTTATGAAATTTACTAGCAGCAGAATGTTCGAGAGAATAAATGCACTAGTCTCTATATTGGCAAAAACCTTATTGAACAAAAACAGTAGCAAAGGGTATAAAGGGAAGAAAGCATAACTTAAACTACCCATCTCACTTTTATCACTAAGATTCGTATTTTCAGGGTCCTTGGGATAACCCGAATTTGCGACCTTTAAATACCATTGGGCATCGTACTGTCCCAAAGCCCTCAATAAATTAAAAGGTCCGCCGTTAATACGTTCATCCTGAAAATAGTGATGGGCATTGTATTTATAGTTGAGATTGTTAAACTTTATAGTTTGATTGAAATTTTGGATGAAAAGGTAGAGTAATACATTGAAAATTAGGAAAAATAAAAAGTAAATTAACAAAAATTTATTCTTCTTAACAAAATCCATAATTTAGACGATTTTCCCTACCCCAGCGCCACAGCCATAGCCCAAACACTTTTTGCACCGGCTTTTTTTAAAACTTTTGCGCATTCATTAATTGTGGCACCGCTGGTATAAACATCATCAACTAAAATTATATTCTCGCCGATCACTCCAGCAATAATTTTATCCTGAGCGAAGTTGCGTCTCGACGCGACGAAGTCGAAGGATCTCCTCTTTTTTTGCCCGGCTTGTCGAAGGGCAAATGCCCCTTTGACATTCTTTTTTCTCTCGTCTCTTTTTAATCCAACTTGACTCTGGGTTTCCCTTGTTCTTATGAGAACATCTCGCAAGTCTACCCCAAACTTTTTGGCCAAAGACTTAGCTAAAATCCTCGACTGATTAAAACCCCGCCATTTTTCTCGTCGTCTGTGGAGAGGTACCGGCACCAAAATAACATCTTTAGACAGATCGAATTTCCAAAGACTGGCAACTAGTAGATCAACCAGTAAATTACCAATATCATATGCCCATTTATATTTCACTTTGGCAATCGCCCTCTTGACTGCACCCCTGTATCTTGCGGCCACAACCAGTCCATCAAGTCCGTACGGTCTTTGACATCCCGGATGGGTTTTGCCGCCTACCGCTTGCCTCTGACATACTGGGCAAACCGGCTTATCAACGTATTCGATCTTGGAAAAACACTCCCTGCAAAGATAGCCGCCGAGCCTGCCGCAGTTAACGCACCGCTTGGGAAAAAGAAGATCAAGAAAACCAACCATAATGCCTCCCACAGATCAAAAAGCAATTTTAGAGCGATCTTATTTGGAACCGCCAATAAGATTATAATTGAAGTATGGCAGAACAAACTGGGGAATTAGTTAATCCTCAAGTCTATCAGCCGAAAGAAACAGTACCCGTATCGGGTGAAGTTGTCGATCTATTTGGCATTCAGGAAGAACCGGATTGGTTTCCGTTTATTAAAAACGGTATAGAAAAGACTAGCCCAATTTTTTCTGTCGTCAGTGTCGCACCTGGAACACTTGTTGAAAGAAAACCAAGTCCTGTTCAGCTTGTAAAAACTTCTCCAGAGCATGGCCGTTCTTTTGAAATTGATCTAGGTGCTGGAGTAATTTGGTCTGATAAACATGGTATTATTTACGGCTCCCTCGGCATTAAAGGAAACAACTTAGAAGACACATACATAGACACAGATCAATATAGCCCCTTCAAATTCAAAGTTATCGGACTTCAAGATAAACCTCTTTTAGAAACTGCAATCAAAAATTCCCAGACCTTAAGGGCAGCAGGCGTTGAGACCGAGAAAGCAGAGCTTATAATCAAACCTAAAGAGGTAATAGTCGACGGACGACGTCTCACTATCGAAGAGTTTAAGGCCATTTTACTTTCAAGAGCACGCCAAGATATTCAAAACCAAGTCAGGCGACACGGCATATTCGCGACTGACCAAGAACTCAAAGAGGATGATCTTCCAAGAATCGATGCTTATCTTCAAAGTACAGATTTCTATTTTTCTGTCCGCTCTCTGCAGGTTGCTGAGAGATTTCGGGACCTACACCAGATCAAAAGTATCCAAGATTTGACCAGAATAATGTCAAGGGTCTTTGGCTTCGTCAATCAAAGGGAAAAAATTGAGGCCAGACAACAAAACCGGCCACCACAGGTTTTTGATGCCGGCAAGGACGAGGATATTGAACGTTACTTCACAGATTATTTACCAGCTCGCCTCGGGGCCAATCTCGCAAAACTTCATGGGATTGGCCTTTATCACGATTTTTTAACTGGACATAACGTTTCCTTGGTGGGTAGTATTTATGATTTAGACAGCGTCAAACCCCAAAAGGAAGGGGCCGAAGGTCAGCAAAAAGATTTCCAAGAACTCCTTGCCGACCTTGATAAAATTTTTCACCCTGGCCGAGTACCTTTCCATCGAGATGAGAAAACTTGGTTTCAGGAAAATCTAGGTCCACGAATTGCCCCTAACTTTTTTGAGGCGTTAACTATGTCCTATCTGGAACATCTTCCTCTTCATAAATTGTCCGATCAACCAAACCTTCAAAGAGCACTTGACTTGGAACTTGATTCGACAATGGAAGATGGTGCTCAAGAAATGGCGGAGTATCTTCAGGAAAACAGGGTTTCCTTTGATGAGGCTCTTGCTAAAGAAGCCGAGGAAACCGGCCAAGAGGTTGATTTTGTAGAAGAACTCCAAAGAAATCTGGAAAGTGCTCTCCATTCCAAACTTTGGTATTTATGCTATGAAAATTACTCTGATATTCCCTATATCTCTGACAGTCGTCAAATGGTTGAAGCAATTCAAAACACCGCCCGAGAATGGATAGCCAATCAAGTCGCACTTTATCTTACAAACCGTGGTCTTACACACGAGGATATTTTATCCGCTTATAAGAAATTAGTGGAGGCAAAAATGGGTACATCTACCACTGCTGAACCTGTCAAAACTTAAGTCAAATTATTCACGTGAAGATTGTTAATCGCAAAGCCTTCCACAAGTACCAAATTTTAGAAAAAGTCGAAGCCGGAATCGCTCTTAAAGGCGCCGAAATTAAATCGATTAGGGCAGGAAGGGCCAACATTTCCCAATCATTTGCAAGAATTAAAGATGATGAACTTTTTCTTGTTAATGCCCACATTTATCCCTGGATGGGTTCTCAAAAATATTCAGACGAAAGGCGAGAGCGCAAACTTCTTCTCCATAGAAAACAAATTCTAAATTGGCAGGGGAAAATTTCTGGAGGGAATCTGACGATTGTACCTCTTTCAATTTACATTAAAAGAAATCTTGCAAAAGTTGAGCTTGGACTTGCCAAATCAAAAGCCAAATTTGACAAACGGCTGGCTTTAAAAAAGAAAACTGTGGAGCGGGAAATTGAGAGGGAACTGCGTGGGAAGAAAGGATAGCAAATACAACTATGCTGAAATTGGATTGTTGCAGTAATCTATTTCAGGACGGTCCCTACTAGGGTCCTAAGTGGGTCAATCTACTATTCCATCGCACGGACCAACATAGATATTAGAGTTTCTCGACCTCGCTCGCCACTGTCTCAATCTTTCCAGTGCGGGTTTCAACTCACGGTCAAAAGACTTTCTTAAACTATCGGAGATTTTTTGAACATCTGGTCTAGGGACTTTTTCTAAATTCTCAGGTGTCAATATATTCACCTCCGATCGGACAGAAGTGTGGAGATGGCCGAGTGTGACTCGGCGTCCAGAACAACTAATCAAAAACATCTACAAGCTTGGTCAATCTTTTAGTTCTCGCGCAAGTCTTTAACCGATTGACAGGTGAAACCAGCGCAAAGATCGGCAGTTTCAGTCTGAAGCCTGATCAAGGCTGAAGACCTACTCTCGGCTAAGTTTGTGCCTCGAAAGCCTCACCGAGAAAAAGCCCAAGAGACAAGCTCAAGCTTTGTTTTTAGGCAAATACTGGAGCTACCGGCGCAACCCTAAAAAGGGAGGCCAGTCGTGCAAATATGTTTTTTGCACTTAAGTTTGATTCAAAGACTACGCACTTTAGAATCGTATTCGGCTTGCAGTTTTTAATGTGCTATCCTGTCGAAACAATACATCCCCTAAAAGCGCTTATCGCTAATAGCTAATGGCCAATAGCAAAGAGCATTCTACCAAAATTGAGGAGTAAATTCAAAAAGTCTTAAAGCTCTGCCGTCAATACTTTATTGCCAACTGCAATATACATTGTCGCCTCGTCATCTGAAACAACGATATCGCTGGCCTTGGCAAACTCAGGCGACTGGTAAGCCTTCTTATAAACCCCGTCCTTGGAAATTACTAAAAGTGCCGAGTTCGTTTTGTCAACAACATAAATATTATCTAAGTTGCTGCTTGTGTAAATTGACTCCAAATGACCAACCGGCGTCGAAAGCCCGGAAATTTCAAAATTCTGCGTGTTGCCTCTTAAAAAATTAAGCACCTTAGAACCGGCTGTTATCCAAACGGAACCGTCGATTGCCAGTCGTGTGTTTGCACTCAGTTCTGTTTTCTGGACTAAGTAATCACCGGACCGGTTATAGCCACCTTCGAC
Organism: Candidatus Curtissbacteria bacterium RIFCSPHIGHO2_12_FULL_41_17; assembly: GCA_001774945.1. GTDB lineage: Bacteria > Patescibacteriota > Microgenomatia > Curtissbacterales > GWA2-41-24 > 2-12-FULL-41-17. The sequence continues at coordinate 1,637 of MFBL01000035.1, read as the reverse complement.
CGGTACAAATTTGGCGATCTGATCGCCGCCTGGCAAATAAATATTCCCTAAAAAAACGGCGACATCGCTTGCGGCTGCAAACTCAAAAAGTTCTTCTTTTTTATCTGTCTTTAAATCGACCTTATAAACTCTACCGCCAGCTAAAATAAAAGCATTATTGTCAAAAACAAAACCGCTTTCTGTATCACCGACTCCGGCAATTGTCGAAAGTTCCTGTAAATTACCTATCAAAATTTTATCACCGGCAAATGCCGCCAGATTTTTCCCTGCAAAAGACAGCGAATTTATCTGGCTTTGTGCCTCAAAAAGAACCGAGAGGTTAACATTTGTCGATTCTTCTGTCTGGGCAAGCTTATCGGTAATATTAGTTGCCAGTTCCCTCGCCTTCTCGTTATCTTTTTGAATCGCAAGCGCCAGCTTAATTTCTTTGTCGGCTTCACCTAAAACTTCTCGCGCTTTGACTCTATTAAGCTCAACAATGGCCTGCGCCTCGGTATATTTTGCTGATGCCTGGCTAACGTGAAGATTAAATTCAGAAAGTTTCCCTCTCTGGATTTTTTGCCATATAGTCAATCCGCCGGAAATTATCAAAATCACCGCAATTAAACCTATCACCAGTACTATATTTCTTCTCAGGCGAAAAATTGCGCCGATATCGCCGCGTTTAAGTTTTTTAATCTCAGCTAAAAATGCTTTCAGAAATCTATTTTTTTCTTTAGGCTGGTACCTTTCACTTGCGGATTCATCTTGTTCTCCAGCGACAGCTTCAAGTACTTCTCCTTCAGCCTCACCAAAGATTTGCGCAACTTCCACCGCCTTTGGGGGTTGCTTTTCTTCTTTTACCAAGCAAAAAAAAGCTCCAATATCGCTTTGCTCTTTTTCAGTGGAAATTTCCGTCGCCAAACCGTCGATTATTTCACTAAGATCAATTTCGCCCTCAGTTCTAAAGATGCCAACATCAAATTTTTCCAAAAATTTTTCAGTTGCCACAAGAAAAATTTGACCTTCTTTGACGGGACCGGAACCGCTTTCAAATTTGATCTCCGCTTCGCGAGGCGGAGCAAATACAAAAATTCTTACCGCATTGCCAAATTTGGCAATGTAGGCTACATTTTTGTAAAAAAAAGTATGGGCAAAGCTCACTTCCAGATGTTTGGATTGCAGATAATCGCGCGTGGCATCACCAAAGAGCCCAACCGCATCTAAAATTCCGTCACCAAGACCTGCTGATTCCAGTTTTTTAGTTGAAAGCTCGAAAATATCTTTAAGGAGGGTTGCAAGATCATCTTCTTTGCCGTTTTTTATTAAAACGCAGCTGGCAATAATTCCAATGGTTCCGTCAACTAAAGTTATCCTTTTAGAAAAAACTCCGCAGGCAGTCGAATCACCAGAAAGTCCTGCAATCTTTTCTATTTTTAAGGGCAGTTCATCCATTCTAAAAAAGTCCCATCACCAGAAATATCAACGCCAATGATATCCCAAAATTAACAATGCCGATAAATTTTAAAAAAGGCATCACAGGTGTATAAAATTCCTTTGTGACTAACTGAATCTGTTTAAAAAGCATAAAAGCAAAAAAAGTGTAAAAAATTACAAATAAAATAAAAAAAAGTTTTAAGAAAAAAACAACATTAACA
>MFBL01000034.1 GCA_001774945.1 Candidatus Curtissbacteria bacterium RIFCSPHIGHO2_12_FULL_41_17 | reverse complement strand
ATAAATAAATGTAGCAATTACCAGCAACAAATAGCCCAAAACTAAGACTTTTCCGGTTTTTAGAACCCAGAGATTTTTAAGGACAATTGCCAAAAACCCCAAAATTGACAGAAACCTTCACTTAGCAGTTCAGTCGGGAGATAACCAAATTCTTAAAAAGATGAGTCGTTGGTACACAAGAGAAGAGTATCTAGATCTCTTGGCGCGCATTAGGAAAAAAATTGCCGATGCCCAAATTTCAACTGATATCATTGTCGGTTTTCCTGGCGAAGGCGAAAAGCAATTTCAAAACACCCTCAAGCTTGCTCAAGATGCTAATTTTGCCTATGCCTATGTTGCTAAATACTCACAGCGCCCAAACACCGCTGCCGCCAAAGCCTTTACGGATGATGTTCCTTATGCCGAAAAAGAACGCCGCTTTCATATTTTGGACCAACTAATCAATCACAAAGGCACGCCAAGAACTGCGGTTCATTAACTACCTCCAGCTATTAAGCCACATGTATTTGTCAATCGATTCGGGGATGATCGGATAGCCTGCGGAAATCGGATAAAAGTAGAAAAAAGCCGCCATAAAAATCGCCAGAATTACAAATGCAAAAATTTTGAGTTTTGTTTGATAAATAGTTGTAAGTGAAACTCCTAAGGAAATTGCCAAAAAAGGCAGCGAGGGCAAATAGTGGTATAAAAAAAGAATTCTTGGCGCAAATATCCAGGGGATCCAAAAGATAAAATAGCCAACAAGAACCAGTGCCAATTCCTTCCTTTTCTCCTCGAAAAATTTTCCCAACACATAAGATACGGCCACAATCCCTGCCCAAAATATCAACGGATTGCCTAAAGCATAAATGTATCCTGCCTTCTCGTCATACTGTTCGTAAGAAAAATAGACCCCTCTGACGTTTAAAACCCATGGGCACCAAGTTTTTGCACCATCAAGTCCTTCCGGCACACAATAAAGTGGGGTTGTTCCATAAGAGTGCTTTAAGTTTGGCGTATTTTGATACCACCAGATTTGTTTATGTAGATCAATAAATTGGCGGACACTGTGGCCCTGCAGCCAAAATTGTCCATAGCTTGATACATAAATAAAGGAAGGAATCACAAAAATTAAAAGTAGATTTAGAGAAAATCGTCTTGTTTTAATTTGGTGCCAAAGCAAATACCCGAAGATTAAAGCAACCGCATAAAGCCCCGGCCATTTGCTGGCCACGGAAAACCCCAAGAATATACTTGTCATAACAAGAAATTTAAATTTATTGGTTTTTACATAAATTGCAGCAAAGATAAAAGAAACTAGAACAAAAAATACTAAAAATACGTCGTTCATCGTAATCCGGGTCATTACGAAGGTTAAATTTTCAAATGCGATTACGGTGGATGCAAAAATTGCAGTAATCGGCCCAAACAAAATATACGCTAACGCAAATGTAGCCGGGATTATAGCTGTTCCAAAGATTAAACTCGGCAAGCGCCAGCCAAGTGGCACATCGCCGAAAATTTTAATCGAGCCGGCCTGAATAAGCTTTGCCAAAGGCGGATGCAGCCAGTCATAAGCCGTTCCTTCTTTTGGTGCTGGGGCAAAAGGGTCATAGGCACTCTTATTATTATCAGCATAAGCTTTAGCCGTAACCGCATGATAAACCTCGTCAAAATAATAATGATTCGGTTCAGTTAAACGATAAGCACGTAGAGCAAGCGAAAAAATTGTTAGAAAGATAATAAAGACAATAGCCAACCTCTCTTTAGTCATTGCTTTTTAATTCTAACTTGCTTAATCCTTAAAATTCCATAGATAATTCATCCTCAAAGAAAGTCTTTTCATCTCTTTGCTACAATGGGTTTACGGCAGATCAATGGATTAGTATCTATTCTTTGAAATCACAACCCTTTTTGGAATGTTTTTGAATTCTTTTAAATATTTTTGGTTTTTAATAGCTATTACAACATTAGTCTTATTTTTTCTTATTACACTTGCATATAACCCGTCCTGGCGTTATCACTTAGATGTTGATGTTTGGGGATTTTATTATCCACGCACACTCCATTTTTTTGAAAATTTATCATTTGCTGGAATCGGGGAAAACGAATATTTTCCAGGTGCAATGTTTTTTTTCTTAATTCCAGGCTTAGCGCTTTTAATTGATTCTAATAATGCCCAGACTTATCTCGCAGGGTTAATTACGGTTAACATTCTAATCGTAATTCTTCTTCTTTACATCTACCGAAGACACAACCCCCTGTCCCCCTTTATCTTTTTGGCTATTTTGCTTTTTGCTGGCCCAATATTTTTCTTTCGTCACGATCTTTATGTCTCTTTAGTAGTTATTCTATCTTTACTACTGTGGAAGTTGCACAAAAGGAATCTTGCAGCCCTAGTATTAGGAATCGCTGCCAGTATCAAAATTTATCCTCTTTTGATCCTTCCATATTTATTGATTTTGTCCCTTAAAAATTCTAACATCCGTAAAACTATAGAAATTCTCATCATGTTTGTGTCAGGTGCTTTTTTAATTTTTGGCCTCTACCTGCTTTTAGGATCCTCCTTAAGTGAAATTCTCGATACCATCCAACTAAACTCGCTAAAACCAGTCCATGTCGAAAGCTTATGGGGCAGTTTTTTAACCATTTTCTCCAAAGTAGTTAGCGGAGAATGGGCGCTTGGTAAGGGAGAACACGGTATTTTCGGAATCGACCCACGTTATATTTATTTACCTCTTACTTTTTTTAATTATTTTTGGATAGTTCCCTTAAGCATTTTTTACGTTGTTCTTTATAAGAAAGTTGACAAAAATGGCGAGTTGAAGATCGAAGCTGTTTTTTTGATAGTTCTATTATTCATTATTTTTTCGAAAATTCTTACAGGTCAATATATCTTTTGGATTTTGACACTCCTTCCTTTATTCAGGTATCGCCAGAAACTTAAGACTTCGTTTATAATGGCGTTTGTTGTAATCTTAGCTATCGTCTTTCTCACGCAATACATTTATCCACTTCATTACAATGAGCTTTTGGGAATTTTTTATACCTCCCAAGACCAAGCAGAATATTTCTTGATTTTACTAACCAGAAATATATTTCTGGTAACCCTCTTTTTGCTAGGTTGGAAATTGGCGTTTGATAAAGTCCGCAACTCATGAGGAACATTTTGCGAGTTGACAAATTTTTAATTGCCACCTTTGCTCTATTTGGATTTATTTTTTGGCATCTGGCTAAAGAAATGTTACAAGTAAGACCGGACGGTTGGTATGCGGGCCATATTAATCTTTGGGGTGACCTTGCTTTCCATTTATCCCTTATTAATAAATTCCAAGAATCAGATAAATTTTTACCGGACAACCCCATTTTTGCCGGTGACAAGATTAATTACCCTATCTTCGCTGATTGGATTACCGCCCAAATTGCCAGGATTGTTGGTATAGATTTTGCCTTATTTATTACCACTTCTTTGGCAGGTATTCTTTTAATCGCCGTTGCCATTATATTTGTAAAAATATTTATCAAGAAATCTTCGGTTGTCTTTTTATCATTAATGTTTTTTTTCCTAAATGGGGGATTTGGTTTTTATTATTTCTTTAGAGATCTTTTTTACAGCCAGCAGAATTTTTTAATCTTTATAACCCACTTGCCCAGACAATATACTGACCTTAAAGATCAAGGTTACTGGTGGATTAACAATTATCTGGCTTATCTTCTCCCCCAAAGAGGCTTTTTGATTGCTATACCGGTCACCCTTGTAATTTTTAGTCTTCTGTATCTTGGTCAAACGAGGAATAAAACCAAATTCTTTATACTGGCCGGATTTCTTTCCGGAGCGCTACCTTTAATCCAAGCCCATAGCTTACTCGCTGTATTTCTTGTTTCCGCATGTTTTTTTGGGTTTATGCTTCCTAGTTCTGTTTTTAGAAAAGACTTCCTGAAAAACTGGTTGTCCTTTGCTGTTATAACGATACTCGTCGCCTTTCCTCTTTTTAAAACAATTTCAACTCAAGGAAATCCGCTAGAGTTTATTCGTTTTGAACCCGGTTGGACAAGTAATGAAAATATTTTTTGGTTTTGGTTCAAAAATTTGGGTATTTTCGGCCCGCTCTTGGTAATTTCCGCTGTCTGGTTACTTATAAAAAATCGACATTTATTCAATTTGTATGTACCTTTCGCAATTATTTTTTTGCTTTCAAATCTCTTTGTTTTTCAGCCTTGGGATTTTGATAACAGTAAGCTTCTGCTCTACTGGTATTTCGCATCATCAATAGTAGTTGCTTACTTTCTGCATGATCAATTTTTTTCGGGAGGTTTTCTAAGAAGAATTTTAGGCAGCATTTTAGTTTTTTTCTTGACTCTCTCGGGTTTAATTGATATTTTTCGAACCTTCACCCCAGTAACCAATTATCAAATGTTCTCAAAAAAAGATCTAATGTTAGCCAGCGAAATTAAAACTTTAACCCCAAAAGATGTAGTTTTTGTAACGGCCTCGAATCACAACCATCCAATACCAGTACTCACCGGACGCTCTACGCTACTAGGTTATCCGGGATGGCTGTGGAGTCATGGAATAAATTACTACCAAAGAGAAGCCGATATTTCCCAAGTATATTCGGGAACTGAACAAGCGGATAATATAATCAAAAAGTATAAAGTAAGTTATGTTACTGTTGGTCCAAATGAAACTGCAAGTTTTAATGTAAATGCAAATTATTTCGAAAAATTCCCCGAGATCAATTTAGGATATGACTGGCAAATATATAATGTTAGTAATTTATGGTCCGACGGCGAGCGGTAAAACTGATCTTGCCATAAAGCTTGCCAGAAAATTCAATGGAGAGATAATTTCCGCCGATTCCCGCCAAGTTTACAAGGGTTTGGATATTGGTACTGGTAAAGTCAGTTTCGATTCAAAAGTTGAAAAACACAAAGGATTCTGGATCGTTGACGATGTCAAGGTTTATGGTTTCGACCTTGTTAAGGTTGGTGAACAATTTACTGCCGCCGATTTTCTAACATTCGCCTCGACTACGATGATACGTATCATCGTAGCAAAAAAGCTACCGATTGTTGTTGGAGGGACAGGGTTTTATATTAAGGCATTAATTGAAGGGATAGGGTCAATCGGTGTCAAACCTGATTGGCAACTTCGCCGAAAGCTGGAAAAATTGGATACATCTACTCTTTACCAAAAACTTCTTGAAGTTAACCCGACACGCGCTCGATCAATGAATCAGTCGGATCGTGCTAACCCCCGCCGACTGATAAGAGCGATAGAAATAGCATTATTAAGTCAAAAGTCAGAAGTCAAAAGTCAAAAGTCCGAGACTACCCACTATCCACTACCCACTATCCACTACCTGCTCATCGGCCTGACAGCGCCCAATGACTTTCTTTACCAAAGAGCTGATTACTGGTTGGATGTTCGTCTTGAGCATGGAATGATAGAAGAGGTTAGAGCTTTGTTGGATCATAAAGTCAGTCCCAAATGGCTTGATGATCTTGGTCTTGAGTATCGGTGGGTAAGCCGATATTTAAAAAATAAGATTGACTATAATCAAATGGTTGAAAGGCTAAAAGGGGATATTCACAGTTTTATCAGACGCCAGAAAACATGGTTTCACAAATTCAAAAACAACCTGCCTGCCAGCAGGCAGGTTAAACTGTATGATATATCTAAGTCAAACTGGCAGGAGCAAATAGAAAAAACGATTTAGCCTGCTGCTTTTTGCGCAAGCAAATATCAGAGGAGCGCCATTGCGAGGGCATTGCCTCGCAAGGCGACCTGCTGATATACTCAAACAAATGACTGAAGAAAAAGCTCCAGTTAGGGTTGAGATTTCCTACAAAACAGTAATTTTTTCGACATTATTTTTAATCGGTCTTTGGTTCATTATTCAAATTCGCGAAATAATTATTCTTGTATTTCTTTCGATTATTTTACTCTCAGCACTTTTAAAACCAGTAGAGTGGTTAAATTCAAAAGGCGTACCAAGAGTACTTTCAGTTCTGTTTGTTTATATCCTTGTAATTGCCTTTATTTCTACGGTTATTGGCATTATTGTTCCACCTTTAATATCCCAAACTTCTGATCTTGTATCTAGGTTACCGCAAATAATCGAAACCATTAACGACTTTTTGGTTTTTCACCAGATACCTGTTGAAGATTTTTCTCAGCTAATTGCAAGGCAATTACAAAGCTTTGCCGGAAATTTAATAGCAATTTCAAAAACAATATTTTCAAGTATATTTTTACTTCTTACAATTTTAGTCTTCACCTTTTATTTACTTCTGGAGTGGAAAAAATTTGTAAGACTTATTTCTTCCCCGTTTTCCGGAAAGTCTGAGAAAAAAATTTCAGGGATAATTATCAAGGTAGAAAAAGGTTTAGGTAAGTGGGTTAGGGGCCAGTTAACGCTTTCGGTAATTGTAGGAGTTTTAATATACATAGGACTGCGAATTTTGGGAATACCCTACGCCGTACCTCTTGCGCTTGTTGCGGGAATACTTGAAATTGTTCCAATAATTGGTCCGATTGTTTCTGCTATCCCAGCCGTTTTGGTAGGTTTAACAATCGCGCCTGTCATGGGGCTGGCCGTTGCTGCTTTATTTTTAATAGTTCAACAGCTGGAAAATAATCTGATTGTTCCGATGGTAATGTCCAAAGTTGTCGGACTTCAGCCTCCTATTATTATAATTGCCCTTTTAATTGGCGCAAAATTGGCAGGTATTGGGGGCGCGTTTTTAGCAGTCCCAATTATTGTTGTTTCCAAAATAATAATTCAAGAAATACTTACAGAAGATCAGGTCTTGGAAGACGACCTTAAAGAAGATTGATTTTTTAAAAAAACTTTTGGGAAGAGAGTAAGCCAGATTCTGTTTTACCCTTCGATTTCACTCAGGGTAACCCCCTAAGCTAGCCGAATGGGTTTAACGATCATCTGTCTCGCTAGTGACGTTTTGGTCACTGCGTCCTGAGTTTATACAGGATGCCCCTATTTAGAACCATTCCGCAAGCGTGGTCTTCGCCGATTGGCGAACGGTTCCCAGCCAAAGGCTGGTCGTCCTATGGACGAATTTCTGGGTTGCAGCAGGTGGGATTGCCTTTAGTCTTCCGAAGTTCTGCAATTACAGAACGAAGGAAACCGTTTCATTTCGATCCGTATCCGTTAGACTTAGGATCTAATCGTCACTGTGGCTCTCAAATCCTGTCAATTCAGGATTTGTTTCTTTTTCCTTTCGGTACTAAGAACACCAGCTATTACTAGTCGGAGCTTACACTCCGTCCCTTGCTTACCGCTGTCTGGACTTTCCTCTACGTTCAGTTTACATGAACGTAGCGATCGTTCTTCTTCCCAAGAGCAGTTAATTTTACCAAAAATAGCACATTTTCTCAATTTACAGTCATGAGTTGACAAGTTCATAGCCAATGTACTTAGATAGAAGTAGAACCAATATGGCTAAAAAAGCAACTCTCAAAAGAGTTAAAAGTAATCCGCTTTCGCAAATTTTAATTACAGCCACAGTAGTTGTTATTTTGCTTGCATCATACGAAGCAGTTACCCAGAATGATGTCACTTCTGTTGCTCCGACTCAGCTCTTTTTAGTTGCAGGTGTTTTAGCAGTTTTGGGTCTTTACCTCAAAGATTAAAAGTAGACTTTCCAGTTGACTAAGAGCATTTGAGTAACTATATTCTTCTTAACAAATTTTTATCATCCATGAAACGCATCGCAGTGTTAGTGTCAAATGTCGGAACTGGGACCAACCTTCAGGCTATCATTGATGCTGTCAAGTCCGGACAAATAAAGGGCAAGATAGTCGTAGTGATTGCCGATTCTAAAGATGCACATGGTCTAAAAAGAGCAGGACAACACCACATTAAAACATCCATCTGCCAAAAAAAAGAACAACTTTTAAAACTTCTTAAAAAATACCACCCAGATTACATTGCTCTGGCAGGCTGGAAACAAATAATCACAAACGAAGTAATTGACAACTACCCAAATAGAATCCTCAACCTTCACCCAGGTTTAGCTCCCGATTCCTTAAAGGGTAAAGTCAAAAATCCAGATGGTACTTATGCTTTGTGGAATAGGGGGTTACTGACCGAAAAAGCTGTTAAAAATTTTCTTGACCACCGCTCAACTTATGCAGGTTCGTCCGTCCATTTTTTGTCAAAAGAGTTCGATTTCGGTCCAGTACTTGGCAGGTGTTTTGAGAAAGTTCGCACAAATGATACTATTGAAACTCTTTATATAAGACTTAAGAAAAAAGAAAACCAACTCTACGTTAGAGTTTTATCTAAACTCTGTTTTCACTAACAATGTTACACCTTTAAACAAGGTGTAACCTTAACAAAAAGGAGAAGGTTATTAGTCCGACACCTAAAATGAAAGCAACAGTTTTGGTAATCGATGGGGGTGGCCGTGGTCATGTCCTCGTTCAAAAATACCTCGAAAGTCCACACATTAAAAAAGTTTTCGCTATCCCTGGCAATGACTTGATGCTGGAAAATAACGGTATTCGTGTCAAGATTTTTCAATCAGTTAAAACTACAGACATTAAAAAAATTAAGTTGATTTGCCAAAAAGAAAAGGTTGATCTTGTTGATGTTGCCCAAGACGATGCGGTAGCAGCAGGCCTTGTAGATAAGTTAACAAAGTCAGGATTAAAAGTGCTTGGACCGACACAAGCTGCCGGTCAAATCGAATGGGATAAGGCATGGGCCAGAAATTTTATGAAAAAATTCCTAATCCCCATACCTCAATTTATAGTTTACAAATCCCAAGCGGAAGGGATCAAATTTATTCGTAGAAAAGCTTCGCTTATAAAATCACAGGCAAATGAATCTTGGTTTATTAAGGCGTCCGGTCTTGCCGCCGGCAAAGGCGCACTTTTTGCAGAAGATAATCAAGAAGCAATTATGAATATTAAAAAAATGGCAAATTTCGGCAAGGCCGGAAAAACTTATTTAATAGAAGAATTCGTTGAGGGCGAGGAATTTTCGTCTTTTGCCATTGTTAACGGGACTGATTTTAAAATTATCGGCCATGCTCAAGATCATAAAACAGTATACGATGGCGATCTCGGACCCAATACAGGCGGGAT
>MFBL01000033.1 GCA_001774945.1 Candidatus Curtissbacteria bacterium RIFCSPHIGHO2_12_FULL_41_17 | reverse complement strand
TGAGAAACTTGTATCATAATATTAGGACAAGAGATCAAATAATGCGTGGAATAACTTTAGATTTAGAATCGCTCCTTGGCTACGATCCATACCCACGAGGAAAATAATTCATTGCTAATTTTTTTTACTTTCCTTATACTCTAAGCATCGTGGAGCCCTTGGAAAACTTGCGTAAGATTCGCCTGGAAAAACTGGCAAAAATCAAGAAATTAAAAGTCGATCCTTACCCTTCAACTTCCGCCAAAAAACAATCGATTGCCACATGCCTCAAATCACCTGGCAAAAATGTCATATGTGCCGGCCGCATCGTTGGTCTGAGATCTCACGGCGGATCGACCTTTATGGATCTTGCAGATTACTCCGCCAAAATCCAGCTCTTCTTCTCGAAAGATAAACTACCCGCTACCCACCACCAACTACTAACTTTATTGGACATCGGTGATTTTATTGAAGTAACCGGTAAAGTTGCCAAAACCAAAGCTGGCGAAATAACCATCTTTGTTTCAGATTTCAATCTTCTTACAAAATCCCTTAGACCCATTCCCGCCTCTTTTTATGGTCTCAAGGACACTGAAACCAGACTGCGCAAAAGGTACCTAGATCTAATTGCTAATCCCCAAGTTAAGGATTTATTTGTAAAAAAGGCAGCTTTTTGGTCAAGTGTCCGCAACTACCTAGTCGATAACGGTTTTTTGGAAGTGGAAACTCCGGCACTTGAGGCAATCCCCGGTGGGGCCGATGCCACACCTTTTACTACTCATCATAATGCCCTAAATTGCGATTTTTATCTAAGGATATCCCTGGAGCTCTATCAAAAAAGATTACTCGTAGGGGGGTTTGAGAAAATTTTTGAAATCGGCAAAATTTTTAGAAATGAGGGAATAGACAGCGAACATTTACAGGATTACTTACAAATGGAGTTTTATTGGGCTTATGCCTCTTTTGAAGATCTAATCCTGTTCGTTGAAAGATACTATCAATTCATAGTCAAAGAGACAATTGGTAGCACTAAGACCCAGAATGGGAAACATTCTCTTGAGTGGGGTGGTCAATGGAAAAGAATAGATTATATCCAGTCTTTAAAAGACGAAACCGGTTTAAATGTAAGCAAGAATCCGAAAATTGAACAGCTTTATAAACTGGCCGAAAAAGTCGGGGCCAAACCGGCTAAAAATTTAGGTCAAGGCAGACTTATCGATTTAATTTACAAAAAGACAGTAAGGCCAAAAATTATTTCGCCGTCACTTTTAATTAACCACCCGGTCAGCGTTTCGCCGCTTGCAAAAAGAAATCCCAAAAGTCCCCAAACAGTTCAAAGAGTCCAGGTGCTTGCCGCCGGTACAGAGGTTGGCAACGGCTGGTCAGAGCTTAACGATCCGGCTGATCAGGAAGCAAGATTTAAAGATCAGCAGGAGCTAAGGAGAGCCGGAGATGTTGAAGCGCAAATGTACGATGAAGATTTTGTCCAGGCGCTTGAATATGGAATGCCTCCGGCGGTCGGTTTTGGGCTTTCGCAAAGACTTTTTGCGGTTTTGGTAGACAGGCCAATCAGGGAAACGGTATTTTTTCCAACATTGAAGCCAGAAAAATAATTACTCTATTAATCTAGATTATTAGAGTGAAGTATTATGACAAAAGCCGAAGCCCTTAAAATTTTAGAAGAACTAAAAAACTCGCCAAATATGGTCAAACATGCTCTAGCCTGTGGTTTTGTAATGAAAGATCTATGCATTAAATTTTCGAAAGGAAATTATAATCACTCAGAGCCCCTCGACGAAGAAGATTGGGAAATAGTCGGCCTGTTGCATGATGCCGATTACGAGCTAACCGGCAAGTCGCTTGATAGGCATACTGAAGAAACGGCTAAAAAGCTAAAAGAGAAAAATGTCGATCAGTCCCTTATCGATGCCATTAGGGGTCACTGCGACAAAGCGTCAAGAACAAGTCTTATGGCCAAAGCGATTTATGCTGCCGACGAATTAACAGGTCTGATTGTGGCTGCGGCGTTGGTCCAGCCGGACAAAAAATTGAAGTCAGTTACCGTCGAATCAGTTCAAAGGAAATTTAAAGACAAATCATTTGCTGCCGGCGCCAACCGCGATCAAATTAGAACCTGCGAAAGCGAATTAAATATTCCTCTTGAAGAATTTGTTAGTATTGTCTTGAAATCAATGCAGGATAATGCAAAGGAACTAGGTCTATGATCTTCATTGTCATTGCGAGCACATTCGATAAACTCAGTGTAAACTCCGCGAAGCAATCTAAAAAGATTCTTTTGCTAACGCTCAGAATGACAGAGAGACGGGAATGAACAAGAAAGTTCTTAAAAAAATATTAAAAGTATTTTTAACTCTTCAATGGGCGAAAGAACTTCCCAGACAAGGATTTATTGCTCTTGGATTTAAAAGAAACGAAGCGGATTCGGTAGCCGCCCATTCCTGGACTACTGCAATGTTAGTTTATTTGATGGCTTCCGAAATGAAAGCAAATGGAGAAAAAATTGACGTCGACAAAGCTGTCAAAATGGCCATGTTTCATGATATGGCGGAAACCATTGTGGGTGATGTCGGTACTTTCGTTAAAGGAATGGCCAAAGGCGCATTTGCAGACATCGAAGAGGAGGGTCTCAAATGGCTGGTAAAAGACTTACCCTCGCAAAAAGAAATAGTAGGATTAGTTGAAGAATACATGAGTCGAAAAACATTGGAAGCCCGGCTTTGTAAAGTTGCCGACAACCTTGATGCTCTTGCTCAAGCTAAAGGTGTCCCCGCAGCCATGTCAGCGTTAAAATATTTCAAGGAAGTTTATCATATTACAAAAATTCCCTGGCACAAAGACGCCGTTGTAATGATTTTAAAAGAAGAGGTCGAGCCGGAAAGGGGCTGGCAGAAGAAATAGGAAGTTCTCGACAAGCTCGAACAATAATCTTCGAGCGAGTGATAACGAGTCGAGAAGTTACAAATGAAAAAATTTATTATCGCAATTTGTATTATCATCCTCCTTCTACTAATTGGTTTCTATATCTTTATGAGTTCCGATTGCGCAACACAGAATAGGATTTCTCAAGTATTGCTTAATAGACAAGTATGTTTCTATAAATAAGAAGTAATTTGGAATGCTAGACATCAAGTTTATCCGCGATAACCCAAAACTAGTCGAAGAGAAGGCCAAACAAAAAGGCTTTCCCATCGATCTTAAAAAACTGCTTACGGTTGATGAGAAAAGAAAAAAACTGATCGAGGAAGTCGATCATCTGAGGTCAAAACGAAAAGAAGCGGCCGAGAAAAGAGACGAAAAGATAGGATCAAAACTCAAAAAACAGCTCCATCTCAAAGAAGATACTCTCGAGGGTTTGAATGAAGAGTTTTATAAGTTAATTCGTCAAGTACCTAATCTACCAAAAGATGATGTGCTAGTTGGTGCTAGCGAGAAAGATAATCAGGTTGTAAGAGTTGGAGGCAAAAAACCAAGTTTTGATTTTAAGCCCAAAGATCATCTGGATTTAGGATTAACACTCGATTTAATCGATGTTGAGAGAGCAGCTAAAATTTCCGGGACTAGATTTTCTTATATTAAAAACGAATTGGTTTCTTTAGAATTCGCCATCATTAAATTTACGATTGATTTATTAACAAAAGAAGGATTCACTTCAATTATTCCGCCCGTGATTATCAATCCTAAAGTTGTCGAGGGACTTGGCTATCCCGAGTATTTAACAGGTGAAGGATACAAGGTTGACGATCAGTATTTAACCGGTACTGCCGAGCATTCAATTGTCCCGATGCACATGGACGAGGTTTTTGCGGAGGAAGATTTACCAAAAAGATACGTGGGCTTTTCAACAGCTTTTAGACGTGAAGCGGGATCGTATGGAAAAGATACAAAAGGGATTTTCAGGCTCCACCAGTTTGATAAGGTAGAAATGGTTTCGTACGTTTTGCCAAAAGATGAAGGAAAGGAATTGCAGTATTTAGTGTCACTGCAGGAGAAAATGGTTAAAGAACTCGACTTACCATATCGTTTACTCTTAATGTGTACGGGAGAATTGGGGTTTCCGATAGCCAAAAAATACGACATTGAGATTTGGCTGCCATCGCAGGAAAAATATCGTGAGACTCACTCTGCCTCCACCACAAGCGATTTCCAAGCCAGAAGACTGAATATTAAGTACAGAAGTAATAAAGAAACAGGTTTTCTCTATACCTTAAATGCCACCGCCTTTGCCATCGGCCGGACTTTAATTGCAATTTTGGAGAATTATCAGCAAAAAGACGGATCAATTTTAATCCCCAAAGCTCTACAAAAATATGCGGGATTTACTAAAATTCCCGCAAAGTAAAGACGAGAGTTTCCTCGCTTAACTGTTAGTGGTTCCGTCAGTTCCTTGCTTTGAGCCATGTTTGCGCATAGTCTTTGACAATTAATGTACCCTCCCTTTATTATTTCTACAATGGGCGAAAGAGTTTATGAACACAGGCATCCTAAAAGTGAGCCGGGAGAAGTAAGTGTCACTGATGCTGAGTTGGTAATAGATCCGGGTGGACAAGAACACTTAGTTTTTGATGTTGAAAGTAATTGCGATAGAGCGCTCGAGGCCGCAATTGACGTAATAGGAGAAGCTACAGGTACGGCGCTAGAAAGTTATCGAGAATTTGGAGAAGAGAGACGAGGCTCTTCCCAAACGGCTTTTTCCAGTGGGAGATGGAATGCGACTTGGGAACCAAAAGGTCCAAAGCCAAATTGGCGAAAAGCACCCGAAAACCCAAATCTCAATTAAAGTCTTATTAAGATTCTTTGCGCGAAGTTTTCTCCTGCGCAATCTTAATTTAAGAGGATCTCTCCAATAATTGTTTCCTTGACAGAAGATTTTTCATGCAATATCTTAAATTGTGACAAGCCTCTTATCTGCCGAAAGAGGCTTTTTTCTTAGTCATAGGTTATCATCTGAGATATAACAGCAGGTCGCCTCACCTCCACTACGTGGAGCTGATGGCGCTCCTCTGTTGTAATCCTCGCTACGCTCGAATTATAATTATCTCCCATGAAACAAATCCTGTCCGATGACGAGATAAGTCTTTTGAGAAAGCGCAACCGCGCAAGACGTCTTTCCCCGAAAACCCATAAAGTAGTCCATGAATCCGGCAGAAGCCTGAAAGATTTATGGAGAAAGATTACAGAGAGAGCGGAGAAGTAATGTCAGAATAAATACCAATAATACCAATGACAAATTCCAAATCAATAATTTTAATATTTAAATATTTTTAATTGATTGGTACTTATTTGTAGTATTGAAACTTATTTAGTTATTTAAAAAATGTTCAATATTTTCTCTAAATTTCTCGATTCTAACGAAAAACAGGTTAAGAAACTTGACCCGATTATCGAAGCAGTTGCCTCGCATGAAAAAAAGGCCGAAAAGCTTGCAGATAGCAAATTAAAAGCCAAAACTGCCGAATTCAAACTGCGCCTTGAGCGTAGCGAAACTCTCGATGAGATTTTACCCGAGGCTTATGCAGTGGTCAGGGAAGCGTCAAAAAGGACACTTGGCCAGAGGCACTTTGACGTTCAAATACTTGCAGGGGTTGTTCTTCATCAGGGTAAAATTGCCGAGCAGAAAACCGGTGAAGGAAAAACTTTAACTGCATCTCTGCCTCTTTATCTAAATTCCTTAACAGGACGGGGAGTCCAGCTAGCAACAGTCAATGATTATCTGGCCAGAGTAGGTCTTGGCTGGATGGGCCCAATTTACAATCTGCTTGGAGTATCCGCAGGCTGTATCATGCAGGAGGCGGCATTTATTTATGATCCAAAATTTGAAGATAAAAAACAAAACGACTGGCGGCTGAGACACTTAAAGCCTGTTACTAAAAAAGAAGCCTACAACGCCGATATTACCTACGGAACCAATAATGAATTCGGCTTTGATTATTTACGCGACAATATGGTTTGGGATCTTAAAGATGCCGCCCAAAGAAGCCATTTTTTTACGATTGTCGATGAAGCTGATTCAATTTTAATTGACGAAGCAAGGACTCCGCTTATTATTTCCTCTGCGACAGCCCAGGCTACCGATAAATATTATCAATTTGCCAAACTGGTAAATGAACTATCAGGTGATACCGATTATGTCATAGACGAAAAGTTAAAAACCGCCAATCTTACGGAGCATGGGATTACCAAAGTTGAAAAAAGGCTTGGCGTAGAGAATCTCTACGAAAAAGATTTTGCCTCAATCCATCATATCCAGCAGGGTTTAAGGGCGAGGACCTTGTTTCATAAGGATAAAGATTACGTAGTTAAAGAAGGTGAAATAATTATAGTTGATGAGTTTACCGGAAGATTAATGCCCGGCCGTCGTTGGTCAGAAGGTTTGCATCAGGCGATTGAGGCTAAAGAAGGAGTTAGCATCCAGCAGGAGTCACAAACCCTGGCCACTATTTCTTTCCAAAATTATTTCCGGCTCTACGAAAAACTTGCCGGGATGACCGGAACGGCGGCAACGGAAGCAGAAGAATTCCATAAAATTTATAAGCTTGAGGTGATTGTCATTCCAACGAACAAACCGATGGTTAGGAAGGACACATCCGATGTTGTTTATAAGACTACGAAGGCGAAATTTACGGCAGTTGCTAATGACGTTAGCCAAAGACACCAAAATGGTCAACCGGTTTTAATCGGCACTACTTCCATCGAGAAAAATGAGTTTCTCTCTTCCCTATTAAAAAGAAAAGGCATTCCTCATATAGTTCTTAATGCCAAAAATCACCAGAGAGAAGCAGAAATTATTGCCGATGCCGGCAAACGTGGTTCCGTAACACTAGCTACAAATATTGCAGGAAGAGGAGTCGACATAATACTGGGAGGAACTTCGCCTTCAGATAAATTAGGAAGGCCGCAAACTAAAGGGAGTGATTTTGAAAAGTGGCAAAAAGCGCACGATGAAGTTGTAGACTTAGGCGGATTGCACGTTACCGGAACCGAAAGACACGAAGCAAGAAGAATCGACAACCAGTTGAGGGGGAGAGCCGGCAGGCAGGGAGATCCGGGATCCAGCCGTTTCTACGTTTCTTTGGAGGACGACATCATGAGGCTTTTTGGAGGTGAACAAATAGCCAAAATTATGACGGCATTCAAATTGCCGGAAGATACCCCGATTGAGCACGGCATGGTTAGTAAGGCAATTGAAAATGCGCAGGTAAAAGTAGAAACACACAATTTTGATATCAGAAAACATCTTGTGGAATATGACGATGTGGCCAATAAGCAGAGAGAAATTATCTACGGGATGCGCAAAGAAATTCTTTTAGCTTCGCAGGATACGAAAATGGCCCAAAAATCAAGTGCTGATATTAAGGGAAAAATAGAAAGGGAAATTGAAAACCTTACTATTTTGTATTCTCCCGAAGGAGAGTCAAAACCGGATTATGAAAAGATTATTAGAGAATTTTCGACAGTAGTGCCATTTGATGAAGATTCACAAAAAAGAATATTTTCCGACATTCAAAAACATACAGAAAGCGAAAGTCTTACGACTTTTTTAAAAGAAATAACTGACCAGCTTTATGCAAGCCGCGAGAAGACTTTGGGAGAAAAAGTTGCCCGTGATATCGAAAAATTTGTGACACTTTCGGTAATTGATACATTATGGATTCAGCATCTGGATTCTTTGGATGATCTTCGTGAGGGCATAGGACTTAGGGCCGCAGGCCAAAGAGATCCGCTCGTAGAATACAAGCAGGAGGCCTTTAATCTTTTTGACAAGTTAATTTCTTCAATCGATTATGAAATTGTCCACCGGATTTTTAAAGTTCAGGTCCGCCAGGAGCCGACTATTGAAAAGATTGAAGAACAGGCAGTCGAGGTTCATCCGGAAGCCCGCCTGACATCGCCAGAAGGTGAAGCCGTTGGCGGAGAAGTAAAATTAGCACCAGACGTCGATCAGCCAGCGCCAGAGTCAGCCGATCAGCTTCGCCCCCAAGGTCAACACCTCCGAGGTGAAGTCAGGCCGCCGACAGGAGAACACCTCGGAGGTGAGGGAAGCCAGGGAAAAGACCCCATGGAAATGACAGACCAAGAACTGGATGCGGAAATTGCCAGACTTGAAGAACTTGAAAAAAGTCCACAGCCGACAGTTGACAGTTCACAGTTAGGCACAGCGAACCCTTACTCTTCCGTGAACCGTGAACAGAGAACCATTAACCAGAAGATCGGCCGCAACGACCCCTGTCCATGTGGTTCAGGTCTCAAATGGAAGAAATGTGGATTAATCAACGATCCACACCATCGAGGATAATTTAAAAATGCTTGTCCTCTGAAGTCCGCCAGTTGGCGGACGAAGGAGGGGAAAAAATGCGGACTTGTTGATGCTCCCTATCACAAAGCATAAAAAACATCTAGATTTAAGAAAATTCTGTTAAAATTTATTTGATTTATGAAGGAAAAATTTCTACTCTTTTTAATATTTTTTCTGGCCGCTGCATTAAGGATTTTTCTGATTTTTAGAGACTCTGTGCCGTTTGCTTATGATATGGGTAGAGATTTATTGTGGACAAAAGACATTGCTTTTTACCATATCCCAACTCTTATTGGTCCGGCAGCAAGCATTTGGGGAGTATACTTTGGACCATTTTGGTTTTATTTCCTTTCCTTGCCCCTAGTTCTTGGAAGGGGGCATCCGCTTTCTGCTGTTTACGCTACTTCAATTGTAATTCTTTTGACAGGCTTTTTTGCTTATTTCTTATTCAAAAATTATTTATCTAAGCTTTATGTGTTGGTACTTGCAGTAATAATTCTTTTTAGCGGAACTCTAATCAACATTTCCACTTTTGCTTTTCACGCTAACTTGTTACCACTCCTAACAATCGTGACAATCTACTTTTATTTTCTTGCTATTTTAAGAAATAGTCTGTATTTTGCTCTGTCTCTATTTATGGTTAGTATCATGTTTCATGCAGATCCTGCGCCTGCTGTAGTCTTTACGATTATTTCAATTTTGTTATTTTTTATTTTTAAATTGTATAACTCTAAAAATTTGCTAAAAATGATAGTTCTGCCATTAGTTGCTTATCTTATTCCTTTTGTACCACAAATCTTATTTGAGTTTAGGAATAATTTTGTCGAGACGAAAGCTCTTGTTTCGTACTTTATGGGAGGAAATCCATCCCTTTCAGGACAGTTACCATTTTTTGACCGAATTGCAAATAGAGTTGTTATTTTCTTTGACTATTTTAAGACTAGTTTTGCCGGGAATAATGTTATATTCGCGTTAACTTTTTTAATTTTTATTTTAATCGGTCTTTACAGATTCAAAAAATCAAACAAGAGTATGAATTTAAATATCTTGTTTAAAATTAATCTTTTATGTTTACTGTTGGCATTTATTATTTTTACTTTTTTGATTACAGTTGAAATTAAGACTTGGTACATTAATGGACTCACCGTTATTTTTGCATTCCTAATTACTTTTGCTGTTTATAGTTTTAGGAAATTCAAACTTGCGATTTTGTTACTTATAATCATTTATTTCTTTGCAAATATTTCACCATTCTTTGATTCAAAAAAAGTGAATTTATCTAAACGGGATCCTGCATCACTAACAAATCAGTTGAGGGCTATGGATATAATTTATCTGGAAAGTCTCAAGACTTCTTATTCTATATACGTTTTTACTCCATCGATTTATGATTACAATTGGCAGTACCTTCTTTGGTGGAAGGGCGTTAAATTAAAAAAAGGCCTTCCTTTAGAATTTGCATATTTGCCAAATAAGCCAGATTATGTCAGGAATAAACAAGTCTATGCGTCCACGACAAGTACCGCCGACACCATTTACTTAATAATTGAAAATGCCAAGGAAAATGAATTTTATACCAAGGAAAACTGGCTCAATAATTTTGATGGCTTTGAGATTGTCTGGCAAAAAGATATCAATAGCGCCATCACAGTCCAAAAAAGAGCAAAATGAAGGTTTCAGTTATCATCCCCAGTTTTAATGAAGGACTAACACTTTTTGAGGTTGTCAAAAAAGTTCTATCAGTCAGACTCTCTGATTACTCTAAGGAAATAATCATAGTCGATGATGGGTCGACTGATAGAACCTCCAAGCTTTTTAAAAAATTCAATTCAAACAAAAAGATAAAATTGATTATCAATAGGAAAAATCTTGGTAAAGGTGCATCAATACTCAAAGCTTTAAAAATAGCCAAAGGGAATATTATCATCGTTCAAGATGCCGATCTCGAATATGATCCCGCCGATATCCCGAAACTTTTAAAACCGTTTCAAGATAAAAAAGTTAAAGTTGTTTACGGATCAAGAGTTTTAGGACATAATCCTGTTTCTCACTGGACCTTCAATTTGGGCGGAAGACTGATTACCTCAATAACTAATCTTGTTTATGGCACCAAGATTACTGATGAACCGACAGGTTATAAAGTATTTAGAGGAAACGTTCTTAAAAATCTTAATTTAAAATCAAAAGGCTTCGAATTTTGCCCAGAAGTTACTGCCAAAATTGCCAAAGCTGGTATCAAAATTACTGAAGTACCGATAAGTTATCAGCCACGGCCGGTTTCCCAGAAAAAAATTAAGTGGCATGATGGACTATTCGCAATATACTGCCTGATAAAATACAGATTTTTTGATTGATCAGTTTGACAGGACTTAAGTTATTAGAGGATAAAAACTCTGAATGCAGGTATTTGTAAAGAGAGGACTTAGTAAAAAGGCTGATTTTTGGGCTATAGTTTTAGTATTTCTCTTATTTTCATTTCTTTACAGTTTACTTTCAGTCATCCGCCATAATCACTTTCAATCTCAAGGAATTGATTTTAGTATTTATGATCAGTCTCTGTGGTTGTATAGCAAATTTAAATATCCTTACTCAACTGTCACGAGTTTGCATGATTTAGCCGACCGCTTTCGACCAATAATGTTTCCTTTGTCTACACTCTATTGGTTTTCTGAAAATGAAAGGATCTTATTATTATTTCAATCAGTAATACTTTCTTCAGCAGTTTTCCCTATATGGTTAATTGCAAAAAGGTACCTACCTAAAATATTAGCGATAGTAATCGCATTTCTTTACATTGACTTTATAGGAATTCAAGCTACTGCGGTTTATGACTTTCATGAGATGTCTCTATTGCCTTTTTTTTTAGCATGGCTTTTTTACTTTTTACTTAGAGGTAAGTGGATATACTATTTTATTGCCCTTTTTATATCTCTTTCCGTTAGAGAGCATGTAGGTTTTTTACTTGCGACGTTGGGAATTTACGTTTGGCTTGTTAAAAAAAATGCCAGGATCGCTATTGCCACTTTGCTGATCTCGCTAATTTGGTCGATTGTTGCAATTAAAGTGTTTATGCCAGCTTTGGGTCAAGAGGGATATCAATCTTTCGTGCGAGAAGGGGAGCCGCTGGAGGATACTTTACTGGGATATTTTGTAAACCCGCTCGCAATTGTCAATAATTTTTTCCTACCAGTTCAAAAAATGCAGACACTATTTTGGTCTTTTTTTTCATTCGGCTTAATACCAATTTTTTATTTACCCTTAACTATTACTGTTTTTTTTCAATTTGCATCTCGTTTTTTAGACCAGTTGCATCCTATCAGGTGGACGATTTTTTATCATTATAGTGCCGAGCTTGCTGTGCTATTGGCAGTTTCGACTGTTTTTACCTCAAGATTTATTTTGGAAAGATTTAAAGGTATTAAATACTCAGCGTTAATTTTGGTAATGTTATTAATGTTTGCTCACGTAGGGACAAATCTTCTTTTAAACTCTCCTCTGAAAAATTTACTTAAGCCTCAATTCTATAAACATCAGTCGTGGATGGACAATACAAGATTGGTTTTGGCTCAAGTGCCCAAGAATGCCTCCGTAGCTTCTCAAAATAATCTTTTGCCCCACCTTTCACATAGAGAGAAAATATATCTTTTACCAAATGTGAATAACGCGGATTATGTAGTTGTTGATCTGCATTCTGGACAGGACGATTGGAATTTTTATAACCAAGATTTAGGGGGAACTAGATCAATACTGGTTCAATTAGTAAAAAGCAATTCTTACAAAGTAATTATATCTTCGGGTGATGTTTACCTCTTAAAAAATTTTGACAAAAATATCTAACCCTGCGTAAGTACCCCAGTCAGTAATTGACTTTGCCGATTTTCTGTCGAATACTGAAACTATGCAGAGGTTTTTTCGAAGTGGATTCAGTCATGCGTTCATTCTAATATTAATTGCCATTGTCTTGGCGTTTTTAGCCTCACCACTCAAAAAATATATTTATTCAACATATCAAAATGTAGGATTAAAGATGGGGATAAATTTAAATAACATTGCCAGTGAAGATTATGAAAAGTGGGTCAAAGAACAAACTCAAGAACTGGATAGCGGAAATACAGCAATCTTTTTAAACAAACGTGTACCTTTTTTTGATACAGTCGCAAGTTTAAGATCGGATATTTTAGGCGAGCAAACTAACGAGGGGGAGAGGTGGATCGAGATTGATTTGTCCGACCAAAGATTGTATTTGAAAGAAGGCAATAATACCG
>MFBL01000032.1 GCA_001774945.1 Candidatus Curtissbacteria bacterium RIFCSPHIGHO2_12_FULL_41_17 | reverse complement strand
CTACCTGGAAGCAGAAAATTGCTAACGCTTTATCTGGTGTCAAGGGGGCATATTCTCTGGTGATGCTAACCGGTGACGATAAGCTTTTAGCTTTGCGCGACCCCTGGGGCGTAAGGCCTCTGGTCTGGACTCAGGATAACGGCCACGTTTTTATAGCTTCGGAAACCTGCGCGCTGGATAGAATCAGTATTCGCCACAACCAAAAATTAAAAGCAGGCCAGCTTTTAATTGCAGACGCTGACGGTGTAATAATCTCTGATTTTACGACAGCCCAAAAGCAAAGCTTTTGCGTTTTCGAAAAATTATATTTTTCTAATGAAACATCTATTTGGGATGGGGTAATTGGTGAAAATCGGGCAAGTTTAGGCCAGCAGCTTGCCTATGAAGAAATTGAA
Source organism: Candidatus Curtissbacteria bacterium RIFCSPHIGHO2_12_FULL_41_17 (assembly GCA_001774945.1). GTDB lineage: Bacteria > Patescibacteriota > Microgenomatia > Curtissbacterales > GWA2-41-24 > 2-12-FULL-41-17. The sequence continues at coordinate 8,212 of MFBL01000032.1, read as the reverse complement.
AGGTTTGCAAATCATAAAGACAAATTTAATCTTGCCGACATCGACTATGTAGTCGCAGTCCCGGATACCGCAAGACCCGGGGCTTTTTCTTTTTATGAGACATTGGCCCGAAAATTTCCGAAGTTCAAACTTAAATATATCAGGGGATTAGTTAAGGAAAGATATGATTGGGCGAAAAGAACATTTATCGAAGACGACCCGTATCTTAGGACAAAACAAATCGAAAAGAAATTCTTTATTTCCCCGACTATTATCGGCAAATCGATCTATTTGGTAGATGATACGGCAGTTCGCCTTAATACTTATAAAATTTTAGTTGAACATCTTCTTAAAGTAGGCGTTAAAGAGGTTCATTGCCGGTTTTTGGCTCCTAAATTCTTAAATCCCTGTTTTCTTGGAGTAAATATCGGAGCAAGAGACGAGTTGGGTGCAGTCACCAAAGACAATAGAGGTAATTTTGTCGCGATGTCTGAAGCGCAAATACAAAAAAGATTACAAGTATCATCACTTCACTATTTAAGCATGCAAGGATTGGCCAGATCTTTAGGCATGATGCCTGATGAACTTCATGCCAGTCACTGTACCGGCTGTCTTGATTATCATTATCCCTTTGATATGCGGCCGTACGATCCGGCATATACTAAGACCCCTTACGTTCATCAACAATTTTCCAAAAAATCAGCCCCACTTGATAAATGGCCAAGCAAATACTGGCAATAATTTGCTTAATGATTTTGGCTGCAATCGTAATTGCATTTATGATTTTTAGGATCGGCTCCTAAGTGCAAGACGTTAATTTAAGAGAACTGATAGAAGAAATTTTAAGGGATACGCGGGAGATGGTTTTGGCAACCGCATCCGAAAAAGGCCCTTGGGTTACGACTTTAGTTTTTGGCCATGACCAGAATTTAAATCTTTACTGGATTTCATATGAAGTCAGTCGACATACCAAAGAACTTGATAAAAATCCGCAAGTAGCAGCCGTTGTCAACAAACAGCCGACAGGCGGGGGAAATGATAAAGGTTTACAAGTAGAAGGCAAGGCATTTAGTCTGAAGGAGGAGGAAATTTTACCTGCCGCTCGCGAGTATTTCGCCAAGCGCGGAACTCCTCACATGCCTACAACCCTAGAGGAAGCTAACGAGCTTGCCGAAGGGAGGAGTTGGTTTGTGCTGCGTCCCACCAAAATCTACGTCTACTACGGCCCGCTCTTCGGTTACGACCGCAAAGAATATACCCCCTAGAAATTTTATAAGTTTGATTTTCATCCTATAATATGTTAGCATTCGGCGCTATGATTGAACGCGCCCATCAGGAGGCTTACCGTATTGCTGCCGAAGCTGCTTGGAAAGCCATTAAGGAAGGAAAAGATGCGGAGGCGGATGTCGCAGAGCAGCAAATGACGGCTATTCGCGAACTAGAAAAAGCCCGCAAAGAAATATTTGATAGGTTTGGAGTGCCAGACATTCAATCTGTTCGAACTAGAAGACTGGTTAGCACAATAAGTGTTCTTAGGTCCCCATTGGAGGAGTTAACATACACTCTCTTATTACGAAGATTGAGGATAGAAGCCAAACTTTCCCAACACCAAGTCGCTAATAAACTTGGTGTTAATCAATCTACGATATCTAAGGTGGAATCGGGTGGAGCAACAAGTATAAGTGCTGAAAGGTTTCTAGAAGCTCTTGGGCTCGATACTGATGATCCTAAAGCCCAATTGCTAATTACAAAAAGTCCACAATAATCTCTGCTTACTAACAACTAGGTACATTTTTAACCACTTAATCTCACTTACCGCCTTTCGTAGTAACTATACGCGGCTCGGTGATTCTATAGGCAGACAACGATTGCATACTGTTGAAATATGGATGTTTTTTGCTACTTGACAAATCAATTCTGGTTGGTGAAAAATGGTAATAGATGGTGAGAAATGGTGAATCACCATTAACAATACTTCTGAAAGAGTTAAGCAGGCAATAAAAGTTTAAATAAATAAGTCCTTTCAAGTTCCACCTGCTTGATTGCTGCCCGGAAGTCGAGGCGAGTAAGGGAAGGAGATCCTCCAACACCTTTGTTACGGAGGACAAATGTTTCTGGGCAGTTGGGAACCTTCATTTGATCCTAATACTAGAAGGATTGCTTTACCAAAAAAAATACGTGAATATCTTGCGACAAGCGAAATCATATTATCTTTTGGTTTTGAAAAGTGCATCTTCGGTTTTGATACCCAAAGCTGGGAAAAAGAATCGGCAAAACGTCTTAGCGAGCCTCTTACCGACAGAAGCTCACGCGATCTTCGCCGCCTCTTTTTCTCAACAGCTGAATCTGTCCGACTCGATGATCAGGGCAGGTTTGTTATACCTGGCTATTTATTGGAATACGCTCAGGTCGAAAAACCGGTAATTATCGGAGCTGGTGACCATTTTGAGATTTGGGATTGGGCAAATTGGGAAAAGCACAAGGGAAGTTTAGGAGGGGCGCAGTGATACACGTGCCCGTACTTTTACAAGAAGTAGTCAGGTTTTTGGATCCAAAAGCAGGGAAAGTGATAATTGACGCGACGGCAGGCGCAGGAGGACATACAGAAGAGTTTTTAAGACGCGGGGCACAAGTCTTGGCAATAGATCGGGATCCTGAAGCCATAAAGTACCTTAAAAAGAGTTACGGGTCGCAGGTTATAAATCACAAGCTCGTCTTGGCCCAGGGGAATTTCGCCAACATTGGCGAAATTGCCCAAAAAAAGGGTTTTAGTCGAGTTGACGGAATTCTTTTTGATCTTGGAATTTCCAGTGATCAGCTTGCGGATGCAAAAAGAGGCTTTGCTTTTGCAAAAGTTGGGCCCTTGGACATGCGCATGGACCCAAATCTGGAAGTCACAGCGTATGACCTTGTAAATAATTTTGACGAAAGGAGACTATATGAAATTTTTAGTACGTATGGTCAGGAAAAGTTTAGTCGGGCAATTGCTCGCGCTATTTGTCGCGCCCGTCAAATAGCGCCTATTAACTCGACACAAAGATTAGCAAATATTATTCGGGAGGTGTACGGCAAGAAAAACATAAGAACAAAGCTTGATTGCGCAACTAAAAGCTTTTTAGCTTTAAGAATAGTTGTCAATAGTGAACTTATAAATCTAGAAAATGCTCTACCGCAGACTATTGAAATTTTAAAGAAAGGGGGTCGACTGGCAATAGTTAGTTTTCATTCGCTTGAAGATGGATTAGTCAAACGGTTCTTCAAGCAAGAAAAACAACTTTTGGTTTTAACCAAAAAACCAGTCACCCCAGGGGCCTCGGAAATATTAAAAAATCCAAGGTCCCGCAGCGCAAAACTCCGCGTAGCGGAGAAAATTTAAAATGAAAGATTTTAGAATAGTTAAAAATAAAAATAATAGCTTTAATTTGATCGGCAAGATCAAGGTTAAAGTCGTATTGGCAATAGCCATACTGGTAATCAGCCTTTTCTTTACTCAGCTTGTGTTTGCTAACGGTCTTTCGACAGGAGGATTAAGGCTTGCAGAAATTGAAGATGACATAAAAAAGCTTGAAGCTGAAAATAGAATTTTAAAAAACCAGATAGCCAATGAATCTTCTCTTGCAACCCTTTCAGCTGAAGCTGGTGATTTAGGTTTTAAGAACTATTTACAAGCAACAACTCCGTAATCTGTTAATTTACGTCTTATTTATGATCTTTGCTAAACTTAAGTAAGGGGTAAGGATTTGCGATGGCTCGGATTAAAATATTGCAAATAATAATTTTTTGCGCCTTTTTAATAATTATTTTACGGCTTGCCTATTGGCAATTCTTTTCCAGTTTTAAGAAGGAAAATGAGTCTATTTTGCGGGAGAGTGAAATTCCTGCGTCTCGTGGACAAATTCACGCCGCCGACGGCTTCCCGCTGGCGGCAAACGAAGAGGCTTTTTTACTGTATGGAAAACCTCATGAGATTAATAAAAGTTCTCAAGAGATTGCCAAGGAACTTGCGCCTCTTCTTATTTCCGAAAAATACGCAACACTTTCGGCTCAGATATCAGAAGATCTAATTAAGCAAAAGGATGAAGCAATTAAAAATGAGGAAGAAGAATTGCTCAATAAGTTAAACAATAAGAATCTTTACTGGGTTCAGCTTGCAAGAAAGGTTCCGAGCCAGGTTAAAGGTAAAATTCAGGAACTGGCAATTGCCGGTTTGGGGTTTGAAAGAGACGAAAAACGCTTTTATCCCGAGGCTTCAATGGCGGCCCAGCTATTAGGTTTTATGGGTTTTGATAAATTCGGACGTGATGTCGGCTACAATGGAATTGAAGGCTACTGGGACAGTCATCTTCGCGGTAAAAACGGCCGGCTTGGACAGGAGCAGGATCCATTCGGACTGCCCATTCTTGTAGGCAAATATAAGCCAATTCCACCAAAACAGGGTGATTCTCTATATCTTTCAATCGATAGAACAGTCCAGTTTATTGCCGAAGATAAGCTTAAAAAGGCTGTCGAGAAATATGGAGCAAAAGATGGAACGGTTATTGTCGCAGAACCCGCGACTGGACACATTTTAGCAATGGCAACTTATCCAAACTTCAATCCAGCTTTAAGAAGTGAATTTGAAGAAAAACTTTATAGAAACCCGGCAGTTTCAGATACATTCGAACCAGGATCAATATTCAAATTAATTACTATGTCAGCCGCCCTCGATCTTTCACAAGTCGAGCCAAACACGAGATGTCCATGCACAGGACCCGTGACTATTGACGGTTACGAAATATCCACTTGGAACAAGAAATATCACCCAAATTCGACAATGACAGAAATAATTCAAAATTCCGACAATGTTGGTATGACGTATGTTGCCGAAAAACTTGGAGTTGATAAATTTTACGACTATATTGCCAAATTTGGATTCGGAAAGCTAACCGGAATCGATCTGCAGTCTGAAGCCGGTGGAAATATTAGAGCAAAACAAGAGTGGCGCAATATTGATTTGGCTACTGCCTCTTTCGGTCAAGGAATTGCGGTTACGCCAATTCAAATGGTTCAGTCCGTTTCGGCAATTGCCAACGGCGGGAAACTCGTGCCTATGCGGCTTGTTGTCGAAATTGGTGAAGACGAACATAAAGAAAGAGTCAAGTCGCAGGGTTCAAAGCAAGTGATTAGCGCTAAAACTGCCTCTCGAATTACTGAAATGATGGTCAATGCTGTCAGGAAGGGAGAAGCGCGATTTTTTGCCCCAAAAGGGTATCGAATAGCTGGTAAAACCGGAACGGCTCAAATTCCGGTTGCAGGGCATTACGATCCTAACAAAACCATTGCCAGCTTTATCGGCTTTGCTCCGGCAGATGATCCTAAATTTGTTATGATGGTGAGGTTTTCGCAGCCGTCATCCTCCCCGTTTGGTTCAGAAACTGCCGCCCCCACTTTTTTTGAGATCGCCAAGGAGCTGTTTAATTATTACAGTATTCTATCCTCAGAATAATTTTTTCTTGAGTTGACTTCACCACGAGAAGTGCTACAATAAACAGCCAAACAAAGGAGAAAGCCGTCTTTAAGGCGGTTTTTATTATGGAAAGACGGAAACCTGTTCTCGGAGTGCTTGCCTTGGGTACAGCTTTACTTGCTTTTGCAGCTTGCAGAGCGGACAATGATCAAGAACCTTTTTGTCCGTCGACCGAGCAAGTACCTAACTCTCAACCAAAGAATTCTCTTTCGAGAATTGATTCAATAGAAGAAGCTTTGGAAAACTTTCCTAGAATTATTGATTTTATGAAAAGTTGCGATTTGCCAGAAATCAGAGAAGCTGCCAGCAAATTAGCTATTTTAACAAGCTATGGATTTGTTGAAGTTTCCCCTTATTATTTTGATAGAGAACCGGTTGATGTTGTTTATACCGGAAGGGCTGATCTTGGATCGGGTTCATACGGAATAGATTACCAGTCTGACTTTACCTCAAATGAAACTTTGAGCCAGACAGATCAAGCGCTTTATTTAATGAAAAACCTCTATGTATTTCAAAAGCTTAGTCGGACTAAAAAGAATATAACGGTTAATATGCTTGTCAATAAACATCGCTTCGAAGCTGAAGGATGGCTGCAGATTCTTCCAATCGCGGCCAAGATGAGAGAAGAAATTCGCGATCCTTACATTCACCGTTTGCTTTCAGTCTATGAGCAATCGGGACCGGCTGGTTTTATCCAATTTTGGCGCGGGCAAGCTCCTTTCCATCCGCCAGCAGCTTACCTGTAAAATTTGTTACAATTTCACATGCTCCAATGTGGCAGCAGATTAAAAATATCTACCATCTCGCACAGGCACTTTTGGCGTGCGTCTATTATGGTTTTCCCTCTAAAAAATTAATAGTTATTGGAGTTACCGGTACGGACGGCAAAACAACCACTGCCCACATGATTTATGAGATCTTAAGAAGAGCAAGCAAAAAAGTCGCTTTAATCTCATCAGTTCATGCCGCAATCGGCGAAAAAGTTTATGACACTGGTTTTCATGTAACTACGCCGGACCCCATTGCCCTGCAAAGATTCCTTAAAAAAATCGTTGATTCCGGCTCGGACTATGCAGTCATTGAGGTGACTTCTCATGGTCTTGATCAAAATCGGGTCTTTGGCATCAAATTCGAAGTTGGCGTTTTGACCAATATTACTCATGAACATCTTGATTATCACAAAACTTATGATAATTATATTGCTGCCAAAGCAAAGCTTTTTAAAAATGTCCGATACTCAATCCTTAATGCTGATGATGCCTCTTTTGCCAAAATTAAAAGATTGGCATCCGGCAAAATAATTGCATATAGTCTTAAAAAATCGGCGGATTTTAATCTCAAAAACCTTCCCATAAAACTGGCAATAGATGGAGATTACAATTTTTCAAATGCTTTGGCGGCAGCTGCAGTGACGTCCGTATTAGGGATTAAAGAATCAACTATTCTTAAAACCCTTTCTCAATTCAAGGGTGTTGTTGGCCGCATGGAAAGTGTTGATCTTGGGCAAGATTTTGAGGTTATAGTCGATTTTGCCCACACGCCCAATGCTCTTGAGCAAGCCTTCAAGACCCTAAAATCTAAAATCCAAGATCCACAGGCAAAACTAATTGTTGTTTTTGGAGCTGCTGGACTTCGGGATAAAGCAAAGAGGAAAATTATGGGAGAGGTCGCCGCAAAATGGGCAAGTATATCGGTAATAACAGCGGAAGATCCAAGAACAGAAAAGGTTGAGAATATTTGTCAACAAATTGCCCAAGGTCTTATTGATAAAGGTAAAAGTGATGGGAAGGATTATTATTTTATTTATGATCGAGGGGAGGCAATCAAATTTGCCATCAACTTGGCTCAAAAAGGAGATATCGTAGCAACTTTTGGTAAAAGCCACGAAAAAAGCATGTGTTATGGCAAACGAGAATATCCTTGGGATGAGTTTCAGGTTGTAAGACAATCAATCCAAAACAGGATGAAAAAATAATATGAACAGTATTTCTAAAAAAGATTTGAAGTTTGCAGCAGTAGTTCTTGCTGCGGGCAAGGGTGTCCGCATGAAGTCGTCACTTTCCAAAATTCTTCATCACATTGCCGGCAAGCCAATGATCTTAAGAACAATTGAGATTCTCAAAAGAATTACTCCTTCCCAAATTATTCTTGTTGCCAGTCCCGACAGTGCCAAAACGCTAAAAAAGTTAGTTCCAGACTGTAACACAGTCATCCAACCCCGGCCGCTAGGCACTGCCGATGCTATCAAATATGGACTGAAATTAGTCAAAGAAACCCAATCAGTAGTCGTACTGTATGGCGATGATAGCGCATTTTATAAACCTCAAACAATTTTAAAAGTGTTTCGGCTTCACCAGATGTCAAAAGCTAGAATTACTTTCATAACTGTCCACAAGGAAGATCCATCAGGGTTGGGTCGGATTATTAGAAAAGGTAATAGATTAATTGCTATTGTCGAGGAAAAGGATGCCTCGGCGGCACAAAAAAAGATTAATGAAGTGAATGCCAGTCTTTATTTTTTTGACAAGAATTGGCTTTTGCAAAATTTGACAAAAATTAAACCTTCCTCGGTATCAGGTGAGTTATACATAACGGATTTAATCGCTATCGCAATAGGAGATAATCAAAAAGTCCAAACATTCCAACTCAAAGACGAGAATGAGTGGCAGAGTGTCAATACGAAAGAAGAGCTTTTGACTGCCAACCTAAAATTTCAAAAAAAAATCC
>MFBL01000031.1 GCA_001774945.1 Candidatus Curtissbacteria bacterium RIFCSPHIGHO2_12_FULL_41_17 | reverse complement strand
GGGTTTGACCGAATTTCTGCCAATTTCTTCAACCGGTCATTTAATTATTTTTGAAAAAATTTTCGGCATTTCCCAAGAACAATTTGGTCTGGCTTTTGATGCTTCTTTGCATCTTGGAACTTTAGTTGCGGTTTTGATTTTCTTCTTTCGTGACTACTTAAAGGTATTAAATTTTAAAAATGGGCTTTTATTAAAACTTATTATCGGAACAGTCCCTGCCGCCATTGCAGGATATTTCTTGGAAGACAAGTTAAACACGGTTTTCAGGCAAATCTGGATAGTGGCTGCAGGTTTTATTTTTTTCAGCGCCGTTTTGTATTTAGCTGAAAAATACGGCAAGAAAAGCGCAAAATATGAAAAAGTTTCCAATTTGAACTCGTTAGTTATCGGTATTTTTCAAACCTTTGCTCTTCTTCCGGGAGTATCCAGGTCAGGGTCAACGATTTCCGCAGGACTTTTTCTTGGGCTAAAACGTGACGAGGCGGCAAGGTTTGCCTTTATGCTTTCCGGACCAATCATAGCCGGCGCCGGGCTTAAGACATTTGTCCAGGTAGCCTTTGGCGGCAATTTAGACAGCAGCGACTTCAATTTTTTCATCGTTGGAATAATTTCTTCTGCCGTTTTCGGGTTTTTGACAATTAAATATTTTTTAAGATATCTTTCGACAAAATCACTTTATCCTTTTATATTCTACAGAGTAGCCGTAGGATTGATTTTACTGTTAGTCTTACTTCTTAACAGGTGATTCTCATTTTAAAGATGTTTGACTCAACTTGCGTGCTGTATAATTGGCTGTTATGGATGACTTACAAAAAATAGAAGAACTGGAAAACCGCTACCGGCTAATTGAAAAAAACTTCGATAAAGAGAAAATTCAAAAAGAGTTAAGGACTTTAGAGACAGCCTCATTAAAGCCTGGATTTTGGGATGATCACGAAAACGCCCAGAAAGTTATGAAAAGAATTTCACAGTTGACTGGTGAAATTGACGCCTATGACTCAATTGAAAAAGAGCTTGCCGACCTTAAAACTCTGCTTACAGCAGCAGGTGATGGGCAAAAGTTTGAAGATTTAGAGAAAAAAACTAAAAGTTTGCAAAACAAAATAGCCAGTCTTGAAGAGAAAATGTTTCTTTCCGGGCCCTATGATACAAGCCTTGCGATTTTATCCATTCACGCAGGACAAGGAGGAGTTGAAGCAATGGACTGGGTAGCAATGCTGTCCCGTATGTATCAGAAGTATTTTTCGCAAAAGAAGTGGGAATTTGAAGTTATCAATGAGGTTCCGGGTGAAGAAGCAGGGTTTAAAACAGTATCGATCTTAATAAGAGAAAACTACGCTTACGGCCTTTTGCGGCGCGAAGCCGGAGTTCACCGGTTAGTTAGACAATCTCCTTTTAATGCCGCAGGCCTTAGACAAACCTCATTTGCTCTCGTTGAGATTATGCCTCAGCTGGAAGACATACCTGAAATCGAACTTAAAGATGAGGATATTGAATTTGAAGCTTTTAGGGCAGGCGGACACGGCGGACAAAATGTTAATAAAGTCTCAACCGCCGTACGTCTGAAACATATCCCAACCGGCATCACCGTAACCTGCCAAACGCAAAGATATCAGGCGCAAAACAGGGAAAATGCCCTGAAACTTTTAAAGGCAAAGCTTTGGTATTTAGCCCAGGAAGAAGAAAAAAAGAAAAAAGAAAAGATAAGAGGTACGCACATTACTCCTGGTTGGGGTAATCAAATTCGATCTTATGTACTTCATCCCTATAAGTTAGTTAAAGATCTAAGAACAGGTTTTGAAACTGGCGATGCCCAGAGAGTTTTAGATGGGGATCTGGAAGAATTCATTAAACGTGAACTTACTCTTTCAAGAGACAGCTAAGCAGTTGTCGCTTGAAGCTTTCTCTTGTTATAATTACGAAGTAATTACGTTTCTAATTACGAAGTAATTACGTTTCTAATTACGAAGTAATTACGTCGCGAGTCCTGAGTTTACGAAGGACGAGGTAGACATAATGACCAAGAGCCAAAATATTACAAAAATGGAACAAGATCAAGATCAATCACCAAAATCAAAGATAACTTCATTACTTCGGAAAGTTCCCCAAAGAGCAAATTTGCCGACTAAATTTTTGCCCATTTTTATTATTTTGGTGGTAGTTACAGCAGGTATTTTTTCCGGCTTAGTATTTTCTTCAAGGAATAAAATAGCCAAAGTAAACTCGCAAAAAGCCGCACTTAGCGAGGAAACTTTAACAGGCGAGCAAAAACAGTCTTTTAATCAGACATTTAGGGATGAGGCAGAAGGGGTAGTCGAAAGAAATGACAAATTAGACAAATATGCCCAGGGTACGCATAAATTAATCAGGCCGGGCGGGGAAAGTCAAACTGCCTATCTTACTTCATCAGTATTGGATCTGGATGAATATGTCGGCAAAAAGGTTAAGGTTTTTGGTGAAACCTTCGGATCCTCACAGGTTGGGTGGTTAATGGATGTTGGAAAAGTTGAAATTATTAATTAATCCGCCAGCTGGCGGACTGCCCCATGCTTAAATTCGAATCTGTTACAAAAAAATACGCAGGTGATCAAGTTGCCCTGGAAGATGTTGATCTAAAAATTACCGGCGGAGAATTCGTTTTTATAGTCGGACCAAGCGGCGCCGGAAAATCCACGCTTTTGAAATTAATAACAAGAGAAATTTCACCGACCAGCGGCAGAATTTTAATAAATGACGAGGATATTTTCTTGACACCGCCTTCTAAAGTCCCGCAGCTGCGAAGACAAATTGGGACCGTCTTTCAGGATTTTAAATTACTTTTAACAAGAACGGTTTTCGAAAACGTGGCCTTGCCGCTTGAGGTATTATCAAAAAAAGAATCCGATATCGAAAAAGAAGTATCTAGCGTACTTGAGAAAGTAGGGCTTTTGGAAAAGGCTGAAAGATTTCCCGCCGAGCTTTCAGGTGGCGAAGTTCAAAGAACGGCAATAGCCAGGGCAATCATCGCAAATCCACAAATACTTCTTGCAGATGAGCCCACAGCAGACCTGGATCCAAAAACAGCCCTAAGTGTTATCTCACTTTTGGATAAAATAAATAAAGAAGACAAAACTACGGTTTTAATGGCAACCCATAATGCCACAATTGTCAATCATTTTAAAAAAAGGGTAGTGGTTCTTGAGCAGGGTAAAGTAGCAAAAGACGAAAAGGAAGGAAAATATGAATCAGGTTAAAAAGACTATCAAACTTCTCCGGCGCAGTCCATACCAGGCCCTTGCAGCCGCTCTTGCCATGTCACTGACTTTTTTTGTGGCAACCATCTTCGTGGTACTGGTTATCGGAGGCCAAATTGTCTTAAATTATATTGAACAGAGGCCGCAGGTAATTGCCTTTTTTAAGGATGATACCAGCGACCAAAAGATAAGTGAAATAATCGATCAGGTAAAATCAACCGGTTTGGTAACAAACGTAAAGTACGTCACCAAGGAAGAGGCCCTGGCAATTTACAGGGAAAGAAACAAGGAAGATCCCCTGCTTTTAGAATCGGTTTCTGCTGATTTCCTACCGGCATCTGTCGATATTTCCGTTAAAAAAGCGCAAGATATCGGCCAGATAACTCAGGTAGTCAAAAGCAGAAGTGAAGTAGATAAAGTGATCACGCCTGAAAACCTTGTTGAACAATTGGTTAAGTGGACTAAGGCTTTGAGGCTTGGAGGAATAATTTTTGTTTCAACCCTCCTTTCTATATCCTTCCTTATAATAATAATGGTAATTGGAATGAGAATTGCCATTCGCCGCGATGAGATTTCTATAATGAGCCTGGTTGGGGCCACAAAATGGTATATCGCCAAGCCATTTTTTATTGAAGGTGCGCTTTACGGAATACTGGGGGCAAGCCTATCTATATTTCTGGTGTATGTAATTTTGCTGTTTTACTCGCCAAATATCCAAAATTTCCTAGGACCCATCCAAATTTTTCCCATCACCCCTCTTTTCTTTGTATACCTTTGGGCAGGAGAGGCATTGGTTGCCGCCTTCGTTGGAATTGCCGGCGCCACCATCGCCTTGTTTAGGTATTTAAAAGTTAGATAATATTAAATCATGGTCAAAAAGTTTCTGCCCAAGGTTTTCCTACTGCTTTTAATTATTCTCATAAGTTCTTTTTTTGCAGTTACCATTTTTGCCCAATCGGAAGTTGACAAATATCAAGAAATTCAGAAAAAGATAGCAGAAGTTTCTGCAAAGATTTCCGACCTGCAAAAGATAGAAAGGGATTTATCAGAACAAATTACGTATATTAACAGCCAAATTAAACTCACGGAGCTACGGATTGAAGAAGCACAGGTCAAAATCGATCAGCTTGAAAAAGAAATAGGAGTACTTGGTTTTAGAATTGGTTACATTACCGATTCCGTTAACAGGCTCGAAGTTCTTTTAAAACAGCGCATCGTTGCAACATACCAGCAAAGTTTCATCTCAAATATCGAACTTCTTTTAACTTCCCGCGACTTTTCAGATCTAATTCTTCGTCTTCAATACGTTAAGCAGGTCCAAGAGAATGATAAAAAGATTTTAGCCGACCTCCAGACAACAAAAGCCACTTACAGTAATCAGAAGGAAGAAAGAGAAGACAAACAGGCGCAAATTGAAGAAGCCAAAGAGAAATTGGATGCCGCCAATTTACTTCTTGCCAAACAAAAGAAAGAAAAAGCTGATTTCTTGGCAATTACGCGAAATGACGAGAGTCGCTATCAGGAAGAATTAAGAAAGCTTCAGGCTGACGCGGCCTCAATATCTCAGGCTCTTGGCAATATTGGGGCTCGGGTTGGAACTGTCTCAAAAGGTGATGTTGTTGCTTCTGTTGGTTCAAGCGGTTGTTCCACTGGACCTCATTTGCATTTTGAAGTTTTCACCGATGCTAAGGTGGAAGGCGGCAGAATTATAGGGAATAGAGTAGATCCTAAGCCGTATCTTGAAGACGGAAAGTATGAAAGACCTGTCCCTAATTACCCTCAAAATGTAACTACCTGGTACGGAGTGACTTATTTTTTAGGAGTTCATACAGGTATTGATATTGCCGATCCATTCGGCACACCGATTCGCGCAATTGACGGCGGTGAGGCATACTTTACGCAAGCTCCATGTAATTACAAAATTGCGGGCGGAACGTCACTCGGTAAAGGCATTGTAGTTGATCACAAGAACGGTCTGGTCACACTCTATTGGCACATTCCATAAATATTTAGCTTCACACACCAGGTGTTAGCTTCACACACCAGGTGTGTGTCAGGTGGACACCCAGGGATATTTTTGATCATTGACAAAACTTTTCTAAATCTTTATGTTTTGGGCTAATGCCCAAAATAGTTGCCTGTCTTATTACTCTGTTTCTTTTTCTCTTTTTTCACTCACCAGTCTTCGCTGATTCACAAGTCGTCATCAATGAATTTTTGGCGGATTCTGTTTCCGGTGAAGGAGAATGGGTGGAGTTTTATTTTCCTTCGGGACCTATTGATATTTCTAGTTATTATTTAAAGGATGTCGCCAATACCAAAAAGACACTTAACTCTCTTGAAAATTGTGGTAATTACGCTGTTTATGACTTAGTTACGTCAACGGGTAACCCATCAGATGGTTGGCTAAATAACAGTGGACAAGAATCTATATTTCTCTATGACGGGAATGATAATTTAGTTGATTCTTTCGAAAACTGGTTAAATCCCGGTGAAGGGAAAACCTTAGGTAGAATTCCAGACGGCAGCGGCAACTGGCAAGAAACGGAAAAAGCAACTAAATGCCAACAAAACTCTCAGGCTCTTCCATCTCCCACACCCATCCCCACCCCCGCCCCATCACCGACAAGCTCGACATCTCAATCGAGTACGTCGACAAAATCTCCGACACCGACACCAAAGCCGTCGGCAACGCCCGCAAAATCTTCATCTTCCTCGCCATCGACTACCCCCAATTCGGTATTGGGAAGTAAAACAGAAGAACAACTGTTGCTAACCTCAACTCCGGGAGTCTCTCCATCACAGTCAGCCGAAGGTGAGCAAAAAGGATCGTCTAAGACCAAAATTGCCGCGATGTTAACAGGATCAGGAGTTATTCTTATCGGTTTGTCTATCGGCTTTTTTGTATTGTACAATAGGGTTTTAAATAAATCGGAAAACCAAAAGAATTCAGAAAACTAATTGAAAAAACTATTAATTTTATGGCTGCCCGCTGTTTTATGGGCGGCAGTAATTTTTATATTTTCATCCATGCCTCAAATTTCCGTGAGCCAATTCTTTTTATGGGATTTTATTCTAAAGAAAGTTGCCCATATTAGTGAGTATGCAATCCTATTCTTTTTATTATTTAGAGCAACACAAAAAAATTACATTTTGTCATTTGCATTGACCATAATTTATGCGCTCTCAGACGAGCTTCATCAAAGTTTTGTTCAAGGCAGAACAGCGGCCTTTTACGATTTGGGCTTTGATCTAACAGGTGCTAATATTTGTGCATACACAATATGGAAATCAAAACTAAATCAGTCCAAGGGACACGACAAGTAGCCAAAAGGCTAGCCAAAGAACTGCGCGGCGGGGACGTTGTTGCGCTTTACGGAAATTTAGGATCGGGAAAAACAGTTTTTGTACAAGGCTTGGCTAAAGCGTTAGGTATTAAAAGAAGAATTCTTTCTCCCACTTTTGTATTTTTAAGATCATACCCTTTTGTTTTAAAGCGTGCTTGGCTAATCTTTCACCACTTGGATCTTTATCGAGGTAAAAGCAAAAATGATTATGTCAATCTGGGACTTGAAGAGTTATTTTTACCCAATTCGATAGTTGTTATTGAGTGGGCAGAGAAAATCAAAAATTTTTTGCCTAAAAAAAGAATTGATGTAAAACTTAGAATAATTGATGATGATACAAGAAGCATTAAAATCTTCACCCCTTACTCTTCGAGTGACCGAGCGAAGCAAGGGAATCGAGAAGTTTCCAAATCGAAGTTCTCGATAAACTCGAACAATAAAGCGGTGAATGTTTTAAAATCCGGCGGCATTGTCATATTTCCTACGGATACGGTATATGGAATAAGCTGTCGGTTTGATAATCAAAAGGCGATTAAAAGACTTTATCAAATTAAAGGCACACCCCAAAATCAGCCTTTCCCGATTTTAGTTTCAAAAATCGATCAAGTTAAGTCTTTGGCTATCATAACTAAAATTGGTCAGCAGTTAATCAATAAATATTGGCCGGGGGCAATAACTATTATTCTCCCTTCCCGTCATTCTTCGGCCGCGCCTCAGAATGACACGAGCAAGGTGGGCTTTCGCATGCCGGACTCCGATCTCATCAGGTTTCTTATCGACCGAGTCGGTGTTCCGATAATCGGCACCTCTGCCAACATTCATGGACAAAAACCTGTCTCAAGTTTTGCAGATCTAGATCCTAAAATTATCAAACTTGCCGACTTGGCTATTTCCGGTGAATGTCAAAAAGGAGTCGAATCAACGGTTGTCGATGCCACATGTACTCCACCCAAAGTTTTGCGCCAAGGAGCAGTTAAACTTATGTCGCTAAACCCCGTCATTCCCGCGAAAGCGGGAATCTAGAAACTGGATTCTCGATCAGGTCGAGAATGACAAAAGTAAGTCGAAGGATGTTACTTAAAATCGATACCACTAAAAGGGAAGAAGTAATTGTTCAGTTGATTGATCCAAAATCCGATCTAAAAGATAAACTGGTTCAAAAACAAAAACTTGGTTCTCAACTCCTTTTGCCAATGATTGTCAAAATTTTAAAAAAGAACAAAATTGATTTCTCCAAACTTACCGCAGTAGAAGTCAATACCGGTCCGGGTTCTTTTACAGGTACTAGGGTTGGTGTTGCAGTTGCCAATGCTTTAGGTTACTCTTTGGACATTCCAGTTAATGGCAAAAAGGATACGATAGCTTTGCCAAAATACGAAAAAAGTAAATTTGACTAATGAAAATCTTAGTTACGGGTGGTGCAGGATTTATCGGATCGCATGTCACAAGACTTCTTCTTGACGCTGGTCATCAAGTTGCAGTCTTGGACAATCTTTCTCACGGTTACAAAGAAAGTGTCGACAGTCGGGCAAAATTACTGGTTGGTGATATCAACGATCGCGGGAAGACTAAGGCAGCACTTAAAGGAATTGATGCAGTCATTCATATGGCAGGACTTATTGTCGTTCCCGAATCAGTCGCAAACCCTACTGCCTATTGCGACAATAACGTCATTGGTACGGTTTCACTATTGGAGACCATGAGAAATACCGGCGTCAAAAAAATAATTTTCTCATCATCAGCCTGTGTCTACGGCACTCCCGACAAATTACCCATTATGGAAGATGCCCAAATTAAGCCGGACAATCCTTATGGCGCCTGTAAGGCATCAGTCGAGTCCTTCTTGCAGTCATTTAACGCAGTTTATGGAATCGATGCTGTGATTTTGCGTTACTTTAATCCCTATGGTCCGGGCGAGTTGCACGAGCCGGAAACCCACGCAATTCCCAATTTTATAAAATCAGCACTTTCCAAAAAGCCAATCCCATTGTATTGGCAGGGTGAACAAATTCGTGATTTTATATACATTGAGGATTTGGCAAGAGCACATATTGATGTGCTTGGACTTTCCGGCTATCAAGTTTTTAATATCGGCACCGAAACTGGAGTAAAAGTAAAAGATGTCATTTCGGAAATTTTTAAAATAGTCGGATACAAAGTACCAATAGACGACTTGGGACAAAGACCGGGCGATGTTGCCGCAAACTACGCCTCAAGCAAAAAACTTCAAAAAGCTGTAGGCTGGAAAGCCAAAGTTGATTTAAAAGAAGGCCTCAAAAGAACGATAGATTTTTACAGACACAATTCGTGATTTACATTACATCTACTATTCATCATTCTTGGAACAGAAAATTTAATGCGAAACTCTGTGAAGCTTTAGAGAAAAGGGGTATCAAGGTTTATCTTCCACAAAGAGACACTATTCAGGATAAGAAAATAATATTTAAGCAAAATCACCGTGTTATCAGCAGAGTAAAAGCAGTCTTAGCAATCGCCATCAACGAATCTCCTAATTGGGGAGTAGAAATTGGTTTTTCCTATGGCATTGGTAAAAAAGTAATTGCTTTAACTCAAGCAAGACACGAGATTCCCTTGATGGCAAAATCTATGTTTTCTGAAGTTCTTGAAGTAAAAGATCCCAATAATATTAAGGAGTATATAGACCGGTTAGTCAAAATTATCCCACAAGACAACTAATCGCTCAGTTACAATAGTATTTACTTTGATGAAGCAGGCTTCAGCTTGTTATAATTACGAAGTAATTACGTCGCGAGCCCGAGATTATGAGGGCGAGGGAGACTTAATTAGTAAATCATATAATGAAAGGCGTTATTTTAGCAGGCGGAAATGCAACTCGTCTTAGACCCTTAACTTGGGTTACTAACAAACATCTTCTTCCCATCTACAACAAGCCGATGATTTTTTATCCTCTTGAGGCAATGGCAAAGGCAGGTGTAGAAGATGTACTTATCATTACCGGACCAAGTCATAGCGGGGCCTTTATTAATCTTTTAAGGTCCGGCAAGGACTTCGGCCTTAGACTTTCTTATGAAATTCAAGAAGATGCAGGAGGCATTGCCCAGGCAATAAATATAGCAGAAGACTTTGCTGACAATGGCAAAATCTTAGTAATTCTGGGCGATAATATTTTTAGCCAATCCCTTAAAAAGGATGTTGAAGAGTTTGAGAAAATGGAAAAAGGCGCCGTTGTTTTCGGCAAACACATGGCAGTAGCCAGCAAACAATATGGGGTAATCGAGGTTAAAAACGGAAAAGTAATTTCAATTGAAGAAAAACCGCAAAAGCCTAAATCTGATATCGGACAAACCGGCATTTATATGTATGATCACAGAGTGTTTGATTTCATCAAGAAACAAAAGCCTTCAGCCCGCGGTGAATTCGAGGTTACTGATCTTAACAATGTTTATGTTTTGGAAGGAACAATGATCTGCAAAATGCTAACCTCCTGGTGGGTAGATGCAGGTACGTCTTTTGACGAGTTGTTAAAAGCCAACAGCCTCGTTGCGCAGGAAATTAAAAAAGAAAAATGAAAGTTCTAGTTACCGGAGGAGCAGGCTTTATCGGCTCCAACTTCATTCATTATTGGTTAGATAATCATTCAAATGATCATTTAATCAACTTTGATAAATTGACTTATGCCGGCAATCCCGAAAATTTGGAGGATGTTACAAGTAACCCCAATTACGAATTCATAAAAGGTGACATTGCACAATCAGCTGACATCAAGGAAGCGCTTGAGGGGGTTGATATTGTTGTTAATTTTGCAGCTGAAAGCCATGTTGACAGGTCAATCCTTGATCCGGCCCCGTTTATCCTCACAAATGTAGTCGGAACCCAGGTGCTTTTAGATGCTGCAATTCAAGCAAAAGTTAAGCGCTTCCATCACGTCTCAACCGATGAGGTCTTTGGAGCATTGGAACTTAACTCTGACAAAAAATTTAACGAAGAAACAAATTATAATCCGAGAAGTCCATATGCCGCCTCAAAAGCGGCATCTGATCATTTAGTAAGAGCATACTTTACCACTTATCAACTTCCAATTACTATTACAAACTGTTCCAATAATTTCGGGCCGTATCAATACCCGGAAAAGCTAATATCTCTTGCCATAACTAATCTGTTGGAAAACAAAAAGGTGCCGGTATATGGAGACGGTCTTTATGTTCGTGATTGGCTCTACGTTGAGGACCATTGTGCAGCAATCGATTCAGTCATTACCAAAGGTAAGATAGGCGAAACTTATTGTATAGGAATTGATAATGATATTTCCAATATCCAAGCCATCAAAAAAATTCTTGAAATTCTGGAAATGAAAGAAGATAAAATCGAATATGTAAAAGACAGACCAGGTCATGATAGAAGATATGCAATTGATGCCACAAAAATAAAAAAAGAGCTTGGGTGGAAGCCGAAATTTGATTTTGAAACTGCACTTGGCAAAACAGTCACGTGGTATAAAGAGAATAAAAACTGGTGGCAGAAACTAAGAAATAAAAATTTTGAGAATTATTACCAGAAACAATACATTTTAAGAAATGAAACTTAAATATAATACGTTATCAGATCAAAAAGATTTAATAGAGGGAGTAGTAGTAAAAAAATTAGTAATTCACAAAGATCAATCAGGAACTTTGGTTGAGACACTAAGAAAAGACTGGACAGATGTTTATAACGAACTAAATTTGCCTTTTACAATGCAATATCTTTCAGTAACCCCATCGGGGGTTTGCCGTGACGAAGACAAATGGCATGTACACAAAATACAGAAAGACCGTTTTATTTGTGTTTCGGGCCGAATTATCACTGCTCTTTACGATCCAAGGGAAAATTCCAAAACCAAAGGGCGACTGAACCTATTCTTGCAGGGACCTCAGAAAGAAGAATTGTATCTTCTGGTGATTCCGGAGCTGGTTTACCATGGTTTTATGGTGATTTCCAAAGAGCCAGGGTCCCTTCTTAACTTCCCGACCCAACTCTATACTGGAGAAGATGAGGGAAGGGTAATAAATAGCCAATTTAGGTGGCAAGATGTCCGCAATGACTTTGGACTCAAATAACAAGTTACCTTTAGCAGTTATAGGCTCCTCGTCAATGGTAGGTTCGAGATTTTGTGACCTGTCAAATCAAAATTTTAGGCTGATTAAAGCCGATTTGCATGGAGAAATCCCAGTAGATATAACAGATGTTAAATCAGTCCGCCATTTTTTTTTACAAAATAACTTCCAGTATTTGATTTTATTCTCCGCTTTCGCAGATGTAGATGAGGCAGAAAAACAACGCGGAAACAAAGAAGGAAATTGCTGGAAAATCAATGTTGAAGGTGTCAGAAATGTTGCGAATGCTTGTAAAAAATTTAAACGAAAACTAATATTTATTTCAACTGACTTCGTATTTGACGGAATAAATGGTCCATATGACGAAACAGATCCAATTGGAGGGGATCTAGACAAAATTTCGTGGTATGGCCTTTCCAAAATAGAGGGTGAAAAGATTGTTCAAAGAGTATTAGCTGACTTTATAATTTTGCGAATATCTTATCCTTACCGGGCCGAATTTCAAAAGAAAGATGATTTTGCAAAAATTATTTTAAGAAGATATCAGGAAAATAATTTATTTCCGATGTTTTCCGACCAGTTTTTTTCACCTACATTTATAGATGATCTTGCTCCTGCAATTCGACTCATAATTAGCAGAAATCAAAGAGGGATTTTTCATATTGCTAGTCCCCAAATAACAACTCCTTATGATTTTGCTAAACATCTCATATTAGCTTTCGGAGGTAATCCATCAAAAGTAAGGAATGGATCAATACTACAAACGAAACTTGGCGCTCCAAGATCCGCCAATGGCGGGCTGAAGGTGGAAAAAATCAGAAATTTAGGCTTTCTCCCGACAGATTGGAAGAGAGGTATCCAAATAATTTATTCTCAATCGAAAGGCAAATTGATTTAAAGTTTTCATTTTGGCTAAAATAAACTATCCCCTCATAGATTCGAGGGAAAACTTTAACTTATGACATTAACTGTAATCGGAGCAGGCTATGTAGGTTTAGTAACAGCGGCTGTTTTTTCCCAGCTTGGCAATAAGGTTTATTGTGTTGACATTGACCAAAAAAGAGTTCAAGACTTGAAGATTGGAAAAATCCCATTTTTTGAACCTTCACTTGCTGATTATGTCAAAAGAAACATAAAAGCAAAAAGATTATTTTTTACAACAAGCTACAAGGAGTCAGTGCCTAAATCTAAAGTTGTCTTCATCTGTGTCGGTACTCCTCCTAAAAACAACGGTGAAGCAGATCTTTCCTATCTTTTTGCAGCAGTTGAAGAAACAGCCAAAAATCTTACTACTTATACTTTAATAACCATAAAAAGTACGATTCCAATCGGCTTTGAAGATGATCTGGAAGAAGTTGCCAGAAAACATGCCAAGAGTAAATTTGAATTCGCCTCATCCCCAGAATTTTTAAGAGAAGGAACTGCTATTGAGGATACTCTTCATCCCGACCGGATTGTTATAGGAACAGATAGCAAAAAGGCGCAAAAGATACTTCTTGAACTGCATGCACCGATTTCCGGAAACAGAATTATCACAGATATCAGAAGCGCACAACTTATTAAATATGCATCAAATGCACTTCTTGCCACAAAGGTTTCTTTTGCGAACGACATTGCAAATCTCTGCGAGAAAATGGGTGCCGATGTCGAAAAGGTATTGGAAGGGGTAGGGCAAGACAAACGAATCGGGCGCTCATTCTTGTACCCCGGCGTCGGTTATGGAGGATCTTGTCTGCCTAAAGATGTCTTAGCCTTCATTTCAATTGGTCAGTTTTTTGATTACGACCTGACACTTCTTAGAGCAGTTGATGCTATTAATGAGAAGCAGATTCTCAGGTTTATTACCAAGATTAGAAAAGCACTTGGAGCAGATGAAGAGAAGAGAAAAAACCTTGAAGGAAAGAAACTGGCAGTCTTAGGTCTAGCCTTTAAACCAAATACCGATGATATTAGAGAATCACCCTCAATAAAAATAATTAAGCACCTTCTCGACTTAAAAGCTCAAATTACTGCCTATGATCCTCAGGCAATGGAAAATACAAAAAAAATTTTACCGGACATTAATTATACAAAAGATGCTTACGGGGCACTTAACGGTAAGGATGCTTTAATTTTGATAACGGAGTGGCCCCAGTTTAGAGAGCTTGATTTAGATCGTATAAAAAAAATTTTAAAGGCGCCAATTATTATTGATGGGCGTAATATGTTTGACATAAATAGAGTAAGGCAATTGGGTTTTAAATATGTCGGTATTGGTAGATGAAAAAAGCACTAATCACAGGAGTTGCCGGTTTTGCAGGAAGTCACTTAGCCCAATATCTGGTTTCTAAAAAATTTTCTGTTTTTGGAATATTCCACCCAGACCACTCAATTGAAAACGTTAAGCACCTGAAAAGTTCAATTAAGTTGATAGGATGCAATCTCTTGGATAAGAATGATTTAAGAAATCATATTAAAAATATTAATCCAGATTATGTATTCCACTTAGCAGCTTTTTCCTCTCCTGCCGAAAGCTTTAAAGACCCCCAAAAAACTTTGTCAAATAACATATTCTCTCAACTTTATTTATTAGAGTCTTTGGTAGATTTCAGCCCAAAAGCAAGAATACTTATTATCGGATCTGCTGACGAATACGGTAATATAGATCCTAAAGACTTACCTGTCGACGAGGATACTGCGATTTCTCCGGTATCTCCGTATGCAGTTTCTAAAGTCGCCCAGGATATGTTGGGTCTGCAGTTTTTTTTACATTCCAAACTGCATGTCGTTCGAGTTAGACCTTTTAATCATATAGGGCCAAGACAATCTACCAGCTTTGTTGTTTCTTCTTTTGCAGCTCAGATAGTATCGATTGAGCAGAATAAAAAAGGCCTGCCTGCCGGCAGGCAAGGAGAAATAAATGTGGGTAATTTAGAAACTTGGCGTGATTTTACGGATGTCAGAGATATGGTAAGAGCCTATTTATTGGCACTGGAAAAAGGGGTTTGGGGAAATATTTATAATATTGGATCTGGAAAAGCAGCCAAGATTGCTGATATTCTTAAAAAGTTGATGTCATTTTCCAAAGCAAAAATTAAGATTAAAAAAGACAAAAGCTTATTTCGACCGGTTGATGTTAAGAATATCTATTGTGATTTTTCTAAGTTCAAAAGACAAACAGGATGGATGCCAAAAATTCCTATAAATAAGACTTTATTTGATACAATTGAATTTGAAAGAAGGAAATTAGAAAATTGACCTAATTAACCTAATTACCATAATTAACCTAAAAAATGACAAAAGCATCGATTTCTAAATTAGAACTTAGTCATTGGGATTTGCTTAGAAATTAGATCAATTAGAATAATTAGAAATTTTAAGTATGGTTCAAAAAAGAGCACTCATCACCGGAATTACAGGCCAAGACGGTTCTTATTTGGCAGAATTTTTATTATCCAAAAATTATAAGGTTTTCGGTCTGACAAGGAGAACTTCTACTCCTAATTACGAAAGAATTAAGCATATTGAAGATAAAATAAATCTTATCCCCGGAGACCTTTTAGATCAGCAGTCATTAACTTCAGCGCTATCTTATTCGATGCCTGATGAGGTTTACAATCTAGCCGCCCAAAGCTTTGTAGCAACATCCTGGTCACAACCGGTTTTAACAGGAGAATTTACAGCACTGGGTGTTACTAGAATGTTGGAGGCAATAAGACAAATAAAGCCGGAGGCCAAATTTTATCAAGCCTCTTCGTCGGAGATGTTTGGTAAAGTTAAAGAAACTCCTCAGCATGAAAAAACCCCATTTCATCCGCGAAGTCCTTATGGGGTGGCAAAGGTATATGGTTATTGGATCACAATTAACTATAGGGAATCATACGGACTTTTTACCGTGAATGGTATTCTCTTTAATCACGAATCGCCAAGAAGAGGTTTGGAATTTGTTACCCGAAAAATAACTCATGGGGTTGCCAGGATTTTCTTGAGACTTTCAAACTATATCGAGCTGGGTAACTTGGACGCAAAAAGAGACTGGGGTTTTGCCGGAGATTATGTGCAAGCCATGTGGATGATGCTTCAGCAAAAAAAACCGGACGATTACGTAATTGCAACCGGAGAAAATCATTCAGTTTTTGAGTTTGCACAAGAGGCATTTGAGGTAGTAGGGATAAAAAATTGGAAAAAATATGTAAAAGTATCTAAAGAGTTATTCAGACCTGCCGAGGTAGATTTTCTAATTGGAGACTCTGCTAAGGCTCGAAAAGTTTTGGGCTGGTACCCCAAAGTTACTTTCAAAGAACTTGTCAAAATGATGGTTGAGGCAGATATTGATCTTCTTAAGAAAAATTCCCGATGAGACTTGTTGTTAATGTCCCCACTTACAATGAAAGGGATAACATAGAAGATGTAATTTATAAAATTCTTTTCCAGGCTAAATTATTGCCAGGAATTGATCTTCATGTTCTGGTTTCAGACAGTCATTCGCCAGACGGTACAGCGCAAATTGTTGGAAAAATAGCACTAACTAATCCGAAAGTTCACTATCTTGATGTCAAGCAAAAAGGATTGGGGGTAGGAATTGTTAAGGGTCATCGCTTTGCAATTGATAAACTTAAAGCTGACGTGTTGGCGCAAATGGATGGGGATTTATCACATAATCCTGCAATGTTGCCCAAGATGGTTGCGTATATTAGTAGTGGGTACGATTTAGTTAATGGGTCACGTTTAATAAAAGGCGGCAAGAATCTTTTGGGATGGCACAGGAGACTTTTTACAAGAGGTTCTGCTTTCTACTGCAAACTTAGTTGGGGCACATTTAATTTATCAGAATATACTAATTCCTATAGGGTTTTTAATAAAAATTTATTCGAAAAAATCGATTTTTCTAAAGTTCCCTGGAGGGCAAAAACGTATATAATCCAGCCGGCATTTTTGTATGCCGCAATCAAAGCCGGTGCCAAAATTAAAGAGATCCCTATAACTTTTGAGGACAGAAAGAGAGGTTACTCTAAGGCAAAAATTATTGCTTATACGCTTGATGTCTTAAAATTCGGATTAAAAGTAAGAATTGAACGTTCCAAAACTTTTTTTAAATTCCTAACGGTAGGAGCCGGCAGTTATCTGTTAAACGCAATTGCGCTTGGAATTTTTTACAGAGGGCAGATTTATTTTTTTCAGATTTTAAAAAAGCCACTTTTTGATTTTATACCTTTATATGACCAAGCCCCAAAGTTTTTATCAGTATCAATTGATAGATTATTGATTTCCTCTATTATATCTATTGAGATATCGATAATTTTCAACTTCCTGTTTCATGAAAAATGGACTTTTAAACACCGCTCCCATGACGGAGCCTCTATTTTTAGATTCCTTAAATTTAACCTTACTTCTGTTGCCAGTCCCATTATTCAATTAATTTCAATCCTATTTTTTGCCAGAGTGCTTTTGATGCATGAGCAAATCGGTTTAGCAGTTGGAGTGGTCATAGGACTATTCGCAAATTACGTCTTAAATACCATACTGATTTGGAAAGAATCATAGTTATCACATTTGAGGACTATTTTTGTGTTATTTGCAAGATTTAAAAACATAAAATTTGCTATTTTTTTAATTTTAGTCTTAACAGCCGTATTCTTTCGATTTTGGAAGATTAAAGATTATGTTGTCTTTTTGGGCGATGAAGGTAGGGATATGCTGGTGATGAGAAGGATGATAGTAGAAAAAAGGTTGACATTTTTAGGGCCCACTGCATCAGTTGGAGGTTTTTATCTTGGGCCAATTTACTATTGGATGGGAGCACCGTTTTTATTTATTTGGCGATATGATCCTGTCGGTCCTGCATACATGGTCGCGACAATTGGTGTTTTAACCGTGCTACTGCTTTTCAAATTTCTAGACGAAACTGCAGGATACTGGCCGGCAATTCTTTCCGGTTTTCTTTATGCAACAGCGCCGCTAGTGGTTAGATATTCAAGATCGTCCTGGAATCCTAATCCCTTGCCATTTTTTGCACTGCTTTTGTTCTATTTTCTTTTTAAAGGAATTAAACAAAGAAAAGTTATCTATTTTTTTCTTGCTGGTGGTTGTTTTGGGATTGTAATACAGCTTCACTATCTGGCGACTATTCTCCTTTTTCTTGCAGCACTAGCGGTACTGGTTAACGCGAGCTTTAAAAAGTGGCCGATATATATACTGGCTGGTTCTATTGGTAGTATTGTAACTTTCTCTCCTTTTTTGGTTTTTGAGATCAAAAATCACTTCCCGAATTTTAAAACAATTTGGGAATTTGTAACCAGAGAGACAACT
>MFBL01000030.1 GCA_001774945.1 Candidatus Curtissbacteria bacterium RIFCSPHIGHO2_12_FULL_41_17 | reverse complement strand
ACCATCAACGAAAAAGCGATCGAAGACGCTGTCAAAAAAAATCCCCAAAAACAGCCGGAATTTACAGCGCCTACACCTTCTACGAGTTCCCCACAAAATCCGCAAAATAATGAAGGAAGCCCTTCAGCCCAGTAAATTGATATGTCTGCCCAAATCTTAATTTCTGTTCCCCGAGAGGTGACTTGCTATGGCTAACCAAACTTTCGGGCTTGATATCGGAAGGTCGTTTATTAAAGTTGTCCAAGTTAAGATTGTTGGCGGCAAAAAATACCTCGAAGCAGCCGCCAGTATACAGACTCCCTCCGGAGGCATAATGAACGAATCCCCCATTGAGTTAAAAAAACTTTCCGATGGTATTAAATTGTGCGTGGATAATGCCAGAATTTCAACAGATCGTTGTGCAGTATCACTGATTGAATCTCAGGTGGTCAGCCATTTAATTCAGATGCCCAATTTAACAGATAAGGAATTGGCGGCCGCAATTAATTGGGAGGCTGAACAATAT
Organism: Candidatus Curtissbacteria bacterium RIFCSPHIGHO2_12_FULL_41_17; assembly: GCA_001774945.1. Classification (GTDB taxonomy): domain Bacteria; phylum Patescibacteriota; class Microgenomatia; order Curtissbacterales; family GWA2-41-24; genus 2-12-FULL-41-17. The sequence continues at coordinate 10,434 of MFBL01000030.1, read as the reverse complement.
ATACCCCTGCCGGTTAAAGATGTCAATTTGCAATACAAAGTTATTTTGCGGCCAACTGATAGTTCTGCTCCTATGGATATTCTTTTGATAGCTGCCCCAAAGCGGGTAATTAATAAATATCTAAAAATTGTCAAAGATGCAGGGTTTGCGGTAGAAGCTTTGGAAACCGAGTCTGCCGCGCTCGCACGTGCGCTTATCAAAAAAGATGATCCGGTCACCATTTTAGTTTCTCTTGGAGCGGTTTCCACAGAGCTTGTGGTAGTTAAAGAGGCCAACGTTTTATTTACAAGGTCTATTGCAACCGGCGGAATTAATTTGACCAAAGCAGTCATGGCTGAATTTAATTTACCCCAAAATCAGGCAGAAGAATATAAACATACTTATGGAATTTTGGAAGATAAGCTCTCCGGAAAAGTCGCCCAAGTCCTAAAACCAATTTTAGAGATACTTGTTTCAGAAATTTTAAAGGCATTTGAATTTTCTAAAACGCATGTTAAAGACTCTTCCATTGGCAGACTGGTGCTGTGCGGAGGAGGCGCTTTTTTACCGGGTCTCTCACAATTCTTAACTGAAAGAACAAGTATGGAAGTTTCCTTAGGAGATGCCTGGGCGGATTTTGAAAAAGAAGGTTTACTTCTTAAAATGCCGGGTCAGGGTATAGTCTTTAGTGTAGCTTGCGGCCTTGCTCTTAGAAGTTAGGTTTTGTTACGCTAAAGTTAGGGAGAACTAATAACTAATATGGCTGACATTAATTTATTGCCCCAGGAGGAAAGAGAACATGAGCAATTTCAAATTTTGCAGAAAAGACTTTCTGTGGCATCGATTTCGCTTTTGGCAATAACGGCGATTTTAACTCTTTTGATTTTGGTTGTTTATACTTCTTCCGTTTCTAAACGTTCAAATTTAGTTACCCAAATTGAAGCAAGTTCCAAAAGAATTGAAGATATGAAGGCAGGCGAGGAATTGATAGTTGTAGTTAAGGAGAAAGCGCAAGCTGGTGATAAAATCTTATCAAACCGTACGAACCATTCGGCAATATTTGAAAAATTGGCCACGTTAATTCCAACAGGTGTCTATTTTACGGACGTAAAATTTACACCCGAAAAAGCAGCAATTTCCGGCAAGGCAAGCTCTTCTGCTAATGTAGCCGGACTTATTTCGTCATTGCTTTCACCTGAAGGTGCAAAGATATTTTCAAGCGTCACTATGGATTCTTTAAGTTCAGATGAATCAGGTGTGTTTACTTTTTCGATGACAGTGCAACTGTCAAGTTCAAAATAGCATGCAATTGCCAACTATTGCGATTTTAAAATCAGAAAACAGCGCCCAGCTTACTAAACTTACCAATTTAGCGGCACCGGTAGGGGCACTTGTTATTTCTGTTTTAATTTTGATATTCGTTGTTTGGCCGAAGTTTAGTGAAGTACTGCGACTGCGAACGGCAAACAGAGATTTAACAACCAGAGCTTTTAATCTTACCCAAAAAGCTGATAAATTGGGGAGTCTCGACAATTTACTGCTCGAAGGGCAATTGGTTGCCGCCGAGCAATTGCTGCCTTCCGATAAAAGCGTATTTACACTTGTTTCCCAAATCGAAAAGACGGCAGGGGCCTCCGGAGTTCTATTAAGCAGGGTCGAATTGACACCGGGGAATCTTTCCGAAAATGCCGCTCCCGATAAACCGGTTGCGGCACAATCTGCCGCAAAGGACGATACCTTAGGAGTTGCTTCGAAAATCCAGCTTAAGATATCCATAAGCAGTGACTATAGATCTTTAGTGATTTTTCTTAATAATATTCTCTCTCTCCCCAGAGCGGTAGCGGTTCGTGATCTAACGATTGCTGCTTCTTCGTCATCCGGCTCGTCGCAGATAAAAGCGTCAATGCTTGTTGATGCCTACTGGAAAGCCTTACCGAAACAGCTTGCATCAATTGAATCTCCGGTTGAAGAACCGACTCCCAATGAAGCCAGCAGGCTTGAAAGAATTAGTTCTACCGGGTTCTCGACACTGCCATCAATTCCTTCAGTGCCTTTGGGCAGGCAAGATATCTTTGCGCCGTTTTAAGAGAAAAGTATGTAAGGTACGATAGGTACGAAAAGTATGAGAGGTATGAAAAGTTCTAGCCTTTTGTACTTTTAGTACTTCCCGTACTTTTAGTACATCTTACTTGAGAAGATCAGGGCGGTACTGTTTAGTTCTTTTAACCGCTTCTTCTTTTCGCCACTTGGCAATCTGCTGGTGATTTCCCGAAAGAAGAATTTTTGGAACTTTCATATTTCGAAACACTTTGGGTCTGGTGAAGTGAGGGTATTCAAGCAAAGTTGAAAGTTGACCCGCTTCGCCCGCGAAGCGAGGCGAGAAGTTGAAAGTGGAAAGTTTAGAGAAAGATTCTTCGAGCAGAGACTCCGACTTAATAACCCTAGGCAAAAGTCTGACTGTCGAATCAACAATCACCATAGCCGCAATTTCACCGCCTGTTAATACAAAATCACCGATTGATATTACCTCATCTGCAAATTTTTCTATCCTGGAATCGACACCTTCATAATGGCCGCAAACGATGGCAAGATTTTTTTTTGCGGAAAGAAATTCCGCTTTTTTTTGGTCATATTTTGTGCCGCCTGCCGAAAGTAGTATTTTGTAGGGTTTGGGTTTAATAGACTCAAGCGCTTTGACGGTTACATCAACTTTTAGTATCATTCCTCTTCCTCCTCCATACGGTTTATCGTCAACTGTTTTGTGCTTGCCTTCTGAAAAATCCCGAATATTAACCAGATTGATTTTTACTAATTTTAGTCTTTGGGCTTTTTTGATAATGCTTTGGGAAAAGACACTTTCGAATATTTTGGGGAAAAGAGTTAAAATCCAGATATTCACACTTCTTGGATTTCTAGTGTCACAAAGACCTCTTCTTTTATGGCTCTAATTTTGATGAGATTTTTAATAGCCTTAATCATCTTACCTTCTTTGCCGATTAGTTTGGCGATGTCATTTTTGGGTACTAAAATTTTGAACTGAAAATTACGCTCATTTTCTACTTTTTCAATTTTTATCTTTTTAATATCAGAAACCAACGGTTCAATCAGAAGTTTTAAAAATTCTTCCATGAGTGCTTCCCTTTTTGTTTTGATTATTCAAAATGCTTACTACAGCCGCTGTCGGTCTTGCGCCTTTGCTAACCCAGTTTTTTAGCCGTCCTTCATTAATCATGAAGTTTTCATTTGCACCTTTATGGGGATTATAAAAACCCAGGATTTCTAAAAATTTACCGTCTCTTTTGGCACGGGAGTCGCAAGCCACAATTCTATATGAGATCTGGTGTTTTTTACCCGTTTTAGCAAGGCGGATTCTAACTGACATTGGTAGCGGTTATTATCCCAAATATTGTCACTTAAGTCTACTAAGAGCTGCTCCGGCAGCCTCTTGGGCAGCCTCCTGCTTATTTTTTCCGATACCCGTACCCGTTAATTTTTCGGCAATATAAACACCTAATTTAAATTGCCTTGCGTGGTCCGGTCCCCAGCTCTCGAGTAATTTATAGTTAGGGGAAACGCGGAATTTCCTTTGGGATATTTCCTGAAGTTTTGATTTATTATCGGAAACTGCCGATTTTGCCAGTTCTTTCCATTTTTTCAAAATTGTTTTTTCAATCAAAGATTGGGCATTTTGAAGTCCCTGATCTAAATAGATCGCGCCAATAAGAGCTTCAAAGGTATTGGCAAGAATGGAAGTATTTTCTCTGCCGCCTGTTTCCTCTTCCCCTTTTGATAGTAGTAGATAATTTCCAAGCGATAAACTTTGGCCTATCTTGGACAAGGTTTCTGTTCTAACCAAAGAGGCTCTTAATTTTGTTAAATTTCCTTCACTGCTTTGAGGAAGTGTTTCATAGAGAAATCTTGAAACTACTAGAGACAGTACCGAATCTCCTAAAAATTCCAGCCTCTCGTTAGATATGCCCTTGAAATCTTTTTTTTCGTTAAGATAAGACCTATGAACAAAGGCATTTTTCAAAAGGGAGGGATTTTTAAAATTGATGGCTATTTTGGTTTCTAGCGAATTAAAATCAGGCCATTTGCTCGACGTTTTCATAAAGGTATAGTGCAATATCCGAAACTTTCTTAAACGAAGGGAACTTTTCCGGGGGAATTTCTATGTCGTATTTTTCCTGAATTTTTCCTATTAGATCTTCCAGATCAAGATCGGTGATACTTAAATCCTCGTCTAAAAGGGATTCCTCTTCAATATCGTCCTGCGGAATGACGAACTGTTTTGAGATTAAGTCTTTTAAATCTTCCAAATAATCAGTCATTTGCCTAAAGTTTCGCTAAGGTTATTTTTTACTATAGCACCAAGTACACCGTTTACAAAACTTCCCGAAGAGTCGGAACCGTATTCTTTGGCTATTTCTATTGCTTCATCAATGACTACCTTGTAGGGTTCTTTTGGTTTTTTATACATTAGTTCCCAGATTGCCAGCCGCAGTATCGCTAAATCCACTTTTGATATTTGGTTAACAGGCCATGCAGGCGCATTCTTTTTCACTAGTTCGTCGATTACTGGCTGTTTTTTGACAATTTTTGCGGCAGTTGTACCGTTTGCAAATTTTAAATCTGGCCTAAAGTTTTTTGCAAACAGCCTTTTGAATGTCTGCATTCGCCTCTGATGTCTGGGATCGCTCTTTTTTCTCATTCAGTGCCGTTTGGTTTAGCTGATTCTTTTTTATCTTTAGCCTCTTGTTTGTAGAATCCGCAATGTGGGCAAGCCCTGTGAGGGACTTTTAGCTCCTTGCAATTTGAACAAGTTACTAGTGTAGGCGGCGAAAATGAAATTGCTGCTTTTCTGGTTCTGGTTCGTGCTTTTGCGTGCTTTTTCTTGGGTAAGGGTGTCATTTTTGCGAAATTTCCTTAAACATTATAAATACTATTTTGCAAAAATATCAGAGGAGCACCATTGGCATGAACGAAGTCGAGTTAGGCTCGACGGAGTGTGCCAAGGCGACCTGCTGATATAAAATTCACTTTCTAATTCTAATATAAACTACTGACCGCTAACTGTGAACCATGAACTGGTTTCGGGGATTATAACAAAAACTGAATACTCGTCAAATGGCTAATTCGGCTGGATATAATCTTGTTGCAGGCTCTTAAGCTTTTGGGCAAGTTGTGGATAGCTTTGCACGTTTGGATCTTCCCCCAATAGCATTTTTGCTTCTTTTTGTGCCTGGGCAATAAGTTCTTGATCGGAAATGTCGGCAATTTTTAGATTGATATAACCGGATTGTTTAAATCCGAAAATTTCACCCGGTCCGCGCATCTTAAGATCAATTTCGGCAAGTTCAAAGCCAATATCGATTTTTTCCATACTTTTGAGGCGTTTAAGGGAGTTTAGCGAGTTAGAATCGGTGAAAAGAAGACAATATGATCTTTGCTTCCCCCTGCCAACCCGTCCTCTTAATTGGTGGAGTTGGGCAAGCCCAAAACGATCAGCAGATTCAATCATCATCACTGTAGCATTTGGGATATCAATGCCCACTTCCACCACCGGTGTGGCTACTAAAATATCGATTTTTTTATCCTTAAAACTTTTCATTATTTTATTTTTATCGTTTGATTTTAATCTTCCATGAAGAAGGCCAAGCTTTACTCTTTTAGAAAATAGGCCTTTCAGTTTAATAAATTCGTCTGTTGCCGCTTTTACACTTAACATACTTTCAGAGGGTTCAACAAAAGGAGTAATAATAAAGGCCTGATAGCCCATCGTTATTTGATTTTCAATAAACTTGTAAGCGGCCGCCCTTTTAAAGTTTGGTACAACATGAGTTTGAATTTTCTGTCTGCCTTCGGGTATTTCATCTAAAACCGAAAGATCAAGATCTCCATAAAGAGTTAATGCCAGCGTTCTGGGGATTGGGGTTGCGGTCATGGTTAAAATATGGGGGCTTTTGCCCGTTGCGCTTTCTTGGGCGAATTTCCCTCGTTGAGCGACCCCGAAACGGTGTTGTTCATCGACTACTACCAAGCCAACTTCTCGTTTAGGTTTGTAAGAGATTAAAAGCGCATGCGTACCGCAAATTACATCGCCATCCTCTTTTTTCGCGCCAGTCCAAATACCCACCTTTATTTTGTGAGCAGTAAGTAGTTCTTCCAGGGTTTTTTGGTGTTGGTGTGCAAGAATTTCGGTTGGTGCCGCCAGAAGCGTAAGATATCCGTTTTGATGGGAAAAGTAGGCTGCTGCTGCTGCAACTACCGTTTTTCCCGAACCGACGTCTCCTTCAAGGAGTCTATTGGCCGGAGTTTCTTTTTGCAGGTCACCTAAGATTTCCGATAGACTTCTTTTTTGGGCAGTGGTTAAGGCAAAGGGAAGATTTTTTAAAAAAGCTTCCAGTTTTGTGCTTTCTACAGAGAATTTACTGGCTTTTTTTTGCTCCTTCCATTTTCTGCGTCTTTGGGCTGCTGCCAACTGCAGAATAAACAGTTCGTCAAAAGAAAGCCTTTTTCGGGCTTTTTCGACATCCTGTAAATTTTTCGGAAAGTGGATTTTTGAAAGGGCAAGGGTAAGACCGATTAGCTTTTGTCTTTTGATTAAATCTTCGGGTAAAAATTCGCCGGTTTCTTTGATGTATTGGGGTAAGATAGAGGCTATTTTTGCTCTTAGCCATTTGGAAGTCAGGCCTTCGGTTTCCGGATAAATGGGGATCAGTCTTCCAGTGTGAACGGTTTTTGAAAGTTGTGCTCTTTCTCTTAAAATTTCGTATGCGGGTGATAGAAGTTTGGGCTTTTTGTATTCGATCTGTACTTTTCCGGAAACAGAAACGAAAGTACCCGGTTTTAGCGTTTTGGTAATATAGGCCTGATTAAACCAGACTATGTCGATTGTACCGGTTTGGTCTGCTAAGGTAGCCAGGGTTAAAAATTTTCCGGTTCTCGACCTAAGGTTTCTTATCGACCAAATATTTCCCTGTAGAGTAACTATTTGGCCATCTGAGAGATTTGAAATCGGAATAAGCGCAGAGAAATCATCGTAGCGGAAAGGAAAATGCGTAACAAGATTCTCGACTGTTTTAATCTCTAGTTTTTTAAGTTTACGCAGATAGTACTCACCTATGCCTGGAATTTGTTCAATCGGGGTTTGCGGATCCATTGGTACCAAAAGTTTACTATACATTTTGTACTTTTCGTACCTTTTGTACTTCTCGTACTTCTACCTAGCTGCATAGAAAAGATAAAGAGCAAATTGCCCAAAAATAAAACTAAGGCCTGCGATAACGATTATGGCAATCCAGATTTTCTTAAGATACGAGCGTTTAAACAGCTTCAACTTTATTCTCCTTTTTCAATTTTAACAATGTTTATTCCTTTCTTTACTATCATATCTCCAGTGAAAGACTGTTTTGGGTCTGATATCCTTTCAAAGGGAGCGTCTTGACTTACGGTTCCACTGACAGCTCCTTGCTGTACGAGCCGTTTGGACTCAGACATACTACCTGATAATCCCGAATCAATGAGTATCTCAGATATTGTTGCGCCAGAACTTTTAACAGTTGGAATCTGAAATGGCATCAATTTTTTTTGGATCACACTTTCAAATTCTTCTTGAGCTCTTTGTGCGTCTTTCAATGGATTTAATTGTTTAACAATTTCAAAAGCCAGTTTTTTCTTAAAAATCATTGGATTTTTACCTTTCTTCATTTCGTTTTTGATTTTGCCTACTTCTTCCATTGGGATATCTGTTAAGGTTTCAAGGCATTGGATAATTACGTCGTCTGGCAGACTCATTATTCCGCCAAATAATTTTTCAGGCGGATCGGCGATTGCAATTACGTTTCCTGTAGTCTTGCCTATTTTCTGTCCTTGAGCATCGACAATTAAGGGTGTAGTTATCACAAACTTGTTTTTTCTTTTAAGCTTGTGCATTAAATCTCTGCCCATCATCATATTGAAAAGTTGGTCGCTGCCGCCTATTTCTACATCCACAGCCATTTCTACGGAGTCAAAACCCTGTAAAATCGGATATAGAAGTTCACTTAAAGCTATTTGCTTGTTTTGTGCTTTTCTTCTTTGAAACATGTCTCTTTCAATGATCTGCTGATAAGTAACTTGAGTTGTCAGGACAAGAAATTCTGAAATTGGTATTTTGGAAAGCCACTGACTGTTGTATTTTATTTTAACGGGATTTTTACCTGCAAAGTTTAAAAGTTTTGATGCTTGTTTCTGGTAACCTTTAGCGTTCTTTTCTATTTGCTGTTTTGTTAAGGGTTTGCGCGCTTTATCCTTGCCACTTGGATCTCCGATCATTCCAGTAAAGTCACCGATTAGAAAAATTACTTCATGACCCAGGTCCTGCCACTGTCTGAGTTTTCTAAGCCCTGCCATGTGTCCGATGTGCAAAATTGGACTTGTGGGATCAAATCCTTGGTAAACTCTTAACTTTTTGCCGCTTTCTAATACTTTTTTAAGTTCCTGTTTTGAGGGAATGACTTGTTCTACTCCCCTGTTTAATAATTCTTCGATTTTGTCCATAGTTGAATCTTAGCCTTTTTTAAACATTCTATCAATGTCAGCCACATGTGAATGCGGTGCCCAAAAACTGTCTGAATCAATCTGAACTAACTTGATTCGGCTCAGAATAAAGCTTATTCCAACAACTTTTTTGCTGACTTAAACCGGTCCTGAAACGGTTCGGTGTGAAATCGATTCCGTATTCGGTAATCATTCGTCAGGGTCTATTATTATCGTCGTATCTTAAGATTTCTCAGAAATGCAATCTTAAGTTATAATAGCCCTTAGGTATTAAATGAAGTTTTACCAAAGACTCGGGGCGCGCAAGTTTTCCTCACGCGTTGCTAAGCTTTCTGCAAGATCATATTCCAAACATCCTTTTTTGGAGCAGTCCAAATTTAATAAGCGCCGTTTTTGGGTTCGTTTTTTTGGTTTAGTGTCAACTGCAGTTTTTTTTTCGCTAATTGCACTTATCGTCTTGACTATATTTTCGTTCGTTGTTTTTGCTAAAGATCTGCCCTCTCCAAATAAATTGACCGCCCGCGATGCTTCTCTTTCGACCAAAATTTATGACCGGAACGGTAAATTGCTTTACGATATTTACGGGGATAAAAACAGGGCTTTAGTTAACTGGAACCAGCTCCCTCTATACGTAAAAGAAGCGACAATCTCAATCGAAGATAAAAATTTTTATAAACACAAAGGATTTTCGGCAGCGGGAATCGTGCGGGCGCTGGTTAATATTTTTGTCTTCCAGAAACTGCAGGGAGGGTCGACTATTACCCAGCAGGTTGTCAAAAATACCCTGCTTACTCCAGAGCGTACCTTAACCAGAAAAATAAAAGAATTTTTTCTGGCAATTCAGGTTGAGCGCAAATACACTAAAGATGAGATACTGCAGATTTACTTAAATGAGGTACCATACGGCGGTACTGCTTGGGGTATTGAAGCGGCTTCCCAAACCTATTTCGGTAAAGATGCTAAGGACTTAACGCTTGAGGAAGCAGTAATTCTTGCCGGTTTCCCGCAGAGGCCTTCTTTTTATTCGCCCTACGGTTCAAATCCAAAAGCTTATATTGAAAGAGCCCAAGATGTTGCCCGCAGAATGCGTGAGGATACTTATATTACTCGCGAGCAGGAAGAGCAGGTTAAAAAAGAGATTTCAAATGTGAAATTTTCTTCAAACGACAAAGGTATTAAAGCTCCTCATTTCGTTTTCTATGTAAAAGATCAGCTGATTAAAAAGTACGACGAGAAGTTTGTTGAGCAAGGCGGTCTTAAAGTTACTACAAGTTTGGATTTGGATCTGCAGGAAAAAGTTCAGAAAATTGTCACAGAAGAAATAGCCAAACTTGCCGAATTTAAGGTTGGTAACGGCGCGGCGGTAGTTATTGATCCTAAGACCGGCCAGATTCTAGCGATGGTCGGTTCCAAAGACTATTTTGTAAAAGATTACGATGGTCAGGTAAATGTGGCCATGTCACTTAGGCAGCCCGGTTCTGCCCTCAAACCTTTTACCTATGCTACGGCCTTTAAAGCGGGCTATACGCCAGCTTATACGCTTATGGATGTTGCGACTGAATTCCCGGGTGGAACCGGTCAGCCGTCCTATAAACCCGTAAATTACGATGGTAAATTTAGAGGTCCTGTCCAGGTTAGATTTGCCCTAGGCAATTCCATAAACATACCTGCCGTTAAAATGTTAGGCCTTGTCGGGGTTAAAAATATGCTCAGAACTGCCTTCGATTCCGGCGTTAAATCGCTGGAGCCGACAGAAGAAAACCTTAAAAGATTTGGATTGGCAATTACTTTGGGCGGCGGCGAAGTCAGACTTTTGGAGCTTGCCGACGGTTATGCTACTTTTGCCAGCGGGGGGACATATCATGAGCCCATTGCTGTTCTTAAGGTTGCCGATAGAAACAATAAAACACTGGA
>MFBL01000029.1 GCA_001774945.1 Candidatus Curtissbacteria bacterium RIFCSPHIGHO2_12_FULL_41_17 | reverse complement strand
TAGCTCCATTGCATGAGTTACTTTCCTAGTGTTACTGATAGATTTAATTCTTTTGCTTATTTCCCTGATAGTACTCATGATTGATTTAACGTTTTTGCTATGCTGTTATTTCCTCTTTTTAATTTTCTTCTTCTTGCTCTTCGGATTTCTTTTCTCACTTACGCCGGCAGCTGTTTTAATTTGTTCACCAGAATTTAACATTCTTTCAAGTTCTTTTTGAGCAAAATCGTCAATTTCCTTTTTATTCTCAAGATGATCTTTTAGTTTTTTATTTGTTGCAAGCAATGTTAAAATTCTTTCTTCAAATTTTGGAATTTGGGAAATTTCTATTTTATCAAAATAACCATTATTGACTGCCCAAAGCACAATAACCTGTGAGGCTACATCCAGTGGTGCAAGTTGGGGTTGTTTTAGAACTTCCACGATCCTTTTGCCGCGATCGAGTCTTTTTTGGGTTGCTTCATCTAAATCTGAGCCGAATTGAGCAAAGGTTGCCAGTTCTCGATATTGGGCAAGATCAAGCCGCAGTGATCCCGCAACCTGTTTCATCATTTTTGTTTGAGCTGCGCCGCCTACACGGGAAACCGAGAGCCCCGGATTGACAGACGGTCTTATTCCTGCATTAAAAAGATCCGCCTCCAAATAAATTTGGCCGTCTGTAATTGAAATAACATTCGTTGGAATATAGGCAGATACGTCTCCTGCTTGAGTCTCGATAATTGGCAGAGCGGTTAGTGAACCACCTCCATATTTTGGGTGCATTTTGGCGGCTCTTTCCAGAAGTCTGGAATGAAGGTAAAAAATATCTCCTGGATATGCCTCACGTCCCGATGGCCTGCCGAGAAGAAGAGAAATTTGGCGATAAGCCCAAGCATGTTTGGTTAAATCATCATAGATAATAAGAGCATCTTTACCTTGATCCATAAAGTATTCTCCCATCGCGCAGCCGGAGTAGGGAGCCAGATATTGCATTGTTGCAGAGTCGGAAGCAGAGGCTGCAACAACAATTGTGTGATCCATTGCTTTGAATTTTTCAAGAGTGGCGACAACTTGGGCAATTTTTGAGGTTTTTTGGCCGATTGCCACATAAATACAAGTTACATTTTTACCTTTTTGATTAATTATTGTGTCAAGACAAATAGCAGTTTTGCCCAGACTTCTGTCTCCGATAATTAATTCTCGTTGACCTCTGCCAATTGGAATCATCGAATCGATTGCCTTAAGTCCTGTCTGCAGGGGGGTGTTAACTCGCTCCCGGTAAATTACTCCGGGAGCAATTTTTTCGGCCGGATAGTATGCACTTGTTTTGATTTGTCCTTTGCCATCAATTGGATTACCTAAAGCATCTATCACTCTACCGACTAAAGATTCACCGACCGGCACTTCAAGGATTTTTCCAGTAGTCTGACTTGTATCTCCTTCTTTAAGATCTTGCCAATTGCCAAATACAATAATGCCCACACTGTCTTCTTCAAGATTTAGGGCAAGGCCGTAAATGTTGTGGGCGAATTTTACGAGTTCTGAAGATGCAACATCAGAAAGTCCACTGACTCTAACAACCCCATCTCCAACCTCGATTATTTCCCCAACATTCTTAGGAATGGTTGTTAGTTTTACTTTTTCTATCTGTCTTTCTATTTCTTCAACGATACTCATCTGATTGTTAATTGTTCAAGCTTTGTTTGTAGAGTTGTGTCATAAATCCAGTCACCATGGGTAATTTTAGCTCCAAAGACAATTTTGGGATTTAATTTATAGATAATTTTTTTAGCTTTAGTCATTTTTAAAAGTTGCTGTTCAAAAACTTTAGAATTGGCAGGCTTTTTGGGTATTTCTATAATTACTTCTTCTTTAGCGATCTTTTCCTTAATCAATCTTTTATAATTTTTTAAGATAACAACACTTTCGGGTGGTTTTAAATTTCCAACTATTTTTAATATGTGGTGGACCCTTAACGGATCAACGTTCCCATTTTTTAAACTTTTCTTAAAAAGAAATTTTGCAACTTGAGATTTTTTTTTGGAGCTGTTCATTGGACCTGTTTAGTAATTTCCAAGATAGCTTTTTGGGTCAGCTGGTGGCGTTCCTTGTCTTTCAAAGTCCGGCCTAGTACTTTTTTGACTACATCAACAACCAGATTTAAAATTTGCTGCTCAAGTTCCTTTTGCATTTGTACCTTTTGTGCCTCTATTTGCGATTTAGCCTCTACTACGGTCTGATCTATTGTCTGTCTTGCCTCTGCTGTTGCTTGGTCTGCAATTCTTTGAGCTTCTTCTTTGGCGCCGGATATTAAATTCTGTGCATCATTTTTGGCTTGTTCTAATATTTGATTTGTTTGTTCTTCTGTTTTTGCAAGTTTTTCTTCGATGAGTTGAGCATTAACAAGGCTTTCTTCAATTTTCTTTTTTCTGTCTTCCAAGGCTTTGGTGATTGGTTTGTAAAAGAACTTTTTCAAAAGAAAAAGAATAATTAAGAAATTGACTATTTGAGCCAGAAGTAGAGTAGGCTGGATACCAAAATTTTTTAAAATTTCCATGATTTAGGTTTTCAGGTTTTCAAGTTATCAGGTTATCAGGAGAACTCCCGATAGCCCGATGGCCCGAGAGCCCGACTACCAATTATCCTGTGAAAGCTAAAATAAGCGCATAAATTGCAATAGCTTCTGCAAGCGCCATGCCTATAAGCATCGCTGGGAGTATTTTTCCCGAGGCTTCGGGGTTTCTGCCAATTGCTTCCATCGCTTTAAAACCAATGAGACCAATGGCAATAGCCGGACCAACACCCCCGATTGCGATGACTGCACCTTTTGCTAGAATTATTTCCAAAATTGTCACCTCCCTTGCCCGCCTAAGATCGCTCTTTGCGCCGTGTATGAATAAGAATCTTTCAGATTCTTGCGGTCCTCACTTCGCTGTGGGCCTAAGTACTGAAAAGGCGCAAAGTAAGATCGGGCGGGTTTCCTTTTCATTCTAGTGTTCGCTTTTCTCGGTTAAGATTACCATAAAAACTAAAGTTAGCATAGCAAAAATAAGAGCTTGGACAAACCCTACTAAAATTTCCAAAAAGTAAAAAGGGATGGGAACTATGAAGGCAAATAATTTGGTTGATGCAGTTGTTAAGAGAACTTCGCCGGCGAAAATATTGCCAAAAAGTCGAAACGATAACGAAAGGACTTTTGTGAATTCTCCGATAATTTCCAAGAGTCCGACAAACAAAAAGATTGGGTTAATATTAAAAAATTTTCCTAAATAGCCGCGAATACCAAGATATTTAACAGCCAAATAATGGGTTGTTATTAGTGATACGAGTGCTAAAGCGACAGTCGTATTTAGGTCCGAATTTATAGACCTAAAAAGAGGAACGAAAATTTTGTGACCCTCCTGCACTGAAGCTTCGGAGGGCAAGAAAAAACCGACAGATCCTATTCCCGGCATTAGTCCTAAATAATTTCCAAGCAAAATGAAAAAGAAGAAAGTAGCGACAATCGGCAAAAAAACTTTTGTTTTTTCTTGCGCAATTGATGATACAAGTTCCTGAAAAGTTTCAATAGCAAATTCTGCTATATTTTGTAAACCTTTAGGAACGGCGGTGATTCTTCTGGTTGCAAGACGGGCAATGAAAATTAAAATAAGGGTAACAATCCAAGTAGTTAGAATAGAATTAGTTATAGGTATTGGCCCTATTTGGAAGATTTTTTCTGCAGCTAGTGATACATGTGGTTCCATCTGTTCTTATCTTCATTATATTCGCTTTGCTATTCTAATTCTCACTTGTTTAATTAGAGTGGCTTGATTCCCTTAAAAGTGGCAATTAACGTTGTAACTTCTAAAGTTGGCCTGATTTCTTGTAAGGAGTTAGCTAATTTTGTTGCATTTTGACGGTGCGTTTTCTCTGAATTATCTTGACCATAAGCTCCGCAGTCTTCGTGTTCGTAAATATACAGTTCATCCGGATTATGGAGTTTAAGAGATAATTTGGCTGTTTGAAGAACGTTATCGTAGTCTTTTGAGGTTCCAGGCCAAGCCACTCTGTCACAATTGCCATTTAAATGACGTTTTGCAAGATCCTCCTCTATCATTTTGCAAAATCGGAAGTCTATACAAGTGATTGCCAGTGCTTGTGCTTTGTGTTTGATTGACATTTCCCTCCTAATCTAACGCATTCGCCTTTTAAAAAAAGGCCCTTTGAACAACCAAATTTTAGTTGTTCTAAAAGTCCTTTGGCTGTATACTAGCAAAATCTAAAAAGGATGACAAGTAAGTAAACATGATTCTTAGAACTCTTTTTATTATTGCCGGATTTGCCGGAATTATTGCAATTTTCTATGTTTCCTGGTTTTGGAGGGCACTAATTGCACCTATGATAATAATTCTATTTTGGGATACGATTGCCAGTTTTTTGAGAAAAAAGAACGATTAAAGCTGCTCCAGTTTGGCCTTAGATTCCCCGGGTGGAGGTTGGATAAGAGTAAGATAGCGTTCAGTTGTAGAAAGCCTTTTGTGGCCGGCAATTTTACTGATTAAGACTAGCGATGCTCCGGAAGAGAGATGATGGGCAACCCATGTATGTCTTAAATCATTAACTTTGGCACCACTAATGCCTGCTCTTTTGTAATAGCGGTCAATAGCTGTTCTGATATTTCGAACAAGTAAAGGTTTTCCGGTTTTAGTTACAAAAAGGGCTTTATTGGGAGTTTTCGGCCTAACATCAAGATAATTTTTAAGGGCACTTTCTGCCGCTTTATTTAAGGGGATGGTCCTTTCGCTTCTGTTTTCCATAGGCCGAATATAAAGTTGGCCTTCTTTAGATTCTTGGGAAAAGTAAATATCATCAACTCTTAAATTTGCCAATTCGCCTATCCTAATTCCAGTTTGTAAAAGAACCTCAATTATGGCCGCAATGCGCTTGTCATCTCTGGCCGCATCGCGCAGAGCTCTATATTCAATAGGGGAGAGAATTCTTGGCGGTTTTGTTTCGAATTTGGGATGATCAACAAGGGTAGCCGGATCGTCAGTTATAACTTCTTGGATTTTTAAAAACCTAAAAAACGTTTTGGTGGAATTTAATTTTCTGGAGATGGATTTTTGTGTATAGCCCTTTTCCAGAAGTTTTGCCAGAAAAGATTTTATATCATCGGCGGATACTTCATGGACATGGGCTTTTTGAAGTTCGTCTAAAAATTCAATAAGCTGCTGAATGTCTTTTCCATAGGCAAGGACCGTTGCTGAAGCCCGCTTTTTGGTTTTTAGAAAATCAATAAATTCTTTATGTG
>MFBL01000028.1:5220-10468 GCA_001774945.1 Candidatus Curtissbacteria bacterium RIFCSPHIGHO2_12_FULL_41_17 | reverse complement strand
AAGGCGGGGATGTTTTTACTTTTTTGGAAAAGGTTGAAGGTTGGGATTTTCGAGAAACATTGGAAGAACTTGCCAAAAGAGCTGGAGTGAAGCTGACGTCCTTTGCACCTTCGGGAGCCTCAAAATTAAAAGAAAAATTAATCGCAGTTAATAAGCTTTCCAGCAAATTTTACTCTCATCTTTTAAGTAATCATCCGCTAGGAGGAAAGGCCCGCGATTATCTTTTGATGCGAGGTATTAAAAAAAGCACATGGGAACAATTTTCGCTGGGATATGCGCCAGCCGGCTGGGAAAATATACTAACCTTTCTTAATAAACGCGGTTTTAGCTTAGCCGATATGGCCACCGCCGGTTTAATTATTGCCAGGGATGTTGCAAAAATCAGTGCGCAGCAGGGTTATTATGACCGCTTTCGCAATCGGATTATTTTCCCCCTGAAGGACGCAAGGGGCCAGATATTGGGTTTTTCGGCAAGAACCATCGTCGATGTGAAGGAAGAACCAAAATATATCAATTCTCCCGAAACGCCGGTCTTTACAAAAGGCGCCATTCTATTTGGCTTGGATATTGCCCGCGAATCAATTAAGAAGAAAAACGAAGCAATTTTAGTGGAAGGGGAATTTGATGTTTTGTCTGCACATCAGTTGGGTGTAACTAACATTGTTGCTTCTAAGGGAACTGCCTTAACCGAGAGACAAGTGGTTATCCTTTCGCGCCTGTGCACTAATGTTTCACTTTGTTTTGATAGGGACATTGCCGGAGATTTCGCCTCCCATCGTGGGATCGAGCTTCTGGATTTAGCCGGTGTTAACGTCAAGGTAGTTGAACTTGGAAAATACAAAGATCCTGATGAGTTCGTCCGAGCGCAGCCTTCTGAATTTAAAAAGACCCTTGATGAGGCCTCTGATATCTACGATTATCTGATTGAGTCGGCTGTCAGGCGAAATGATCCAAAAACCCCCCAAGGCAAGAAAAAAATCGGCCAGGAAACAATTGGCACCATCGCAAAAATTTCAGACGATTTGGTAAGAGCTCATTATATAGATAAGTTGGCAAAACTCCTTGATCTGGAAGTTTCCCTGGTCGCTGCTGCAGTCGAGAAAAATAAAAGTAGCGGCAATAAGGCAGGCGATTTGACAGAAGAGCTTGCATCTGTTGAATCCATCGCAAGTTCAAGTAAACTTGAGGAGTATTTTCTGGCCTTATTTTTGCATCAGGAAGAGGTCTTGGCAAAAATCGTTGCCCGCGTTAACCCCAGCGATTTTGAAAATGATGATGCTTCCCGTTTTTGGAAATGGCTGCGTGATATAATTAGAAGTTCCAAAACCAAAAATATTAAGAAATTGCTTATAAAATTGCCCAAAAATTTGGATAAATTCGTTGATAATCTGTATCTAGTTAATATAAGCCCGGTATTTTTTGAAAAAGAGTTTTGGGCAGAAGAGATTACCAAAACCGCAAATAGACTCAAGCAATTTGCACTAAGGCAACAAATCATGGCAATTTCAGCTGAACTTAAATTGGTCCAAAAGAAGAAAGACAATCAGAAAATCGGCAATTTGACCAAGAAATTTGATGAAGTTTCGAAGCTTTTGAAGGAGACAGCAACATGAAAAAATCACAAAATCAAAAAAAAATACAGGAACAGGCAGATAAAAATAATCAGGTGAAGCCGCCAAAAAAGATCGACGTAAAGCTGGAGTTGCGCAAGTTAATCAAAAGAGGCAAGGAACAGGGTTTTGTTACCCAGGATGAAATTC
This sequence comes from Candidatus Curtissbacteria bacterium RIFCSPHIGHO2_12_FULL_41_17, assembly GCA_001774945.1. Taxonomy (GTDB): domain Bacteria; phylum Patescibacteriota; class Microgenomatia; order Curtissbacterales; family GWA2-41-24; genus 2-12-FULL-41-17. The sequence goes on along the minus strand of MFBL01000028.1, from coordinate 8,708 downwards.
TTTCGGTTTTCCCTGAACCTGAAAATCATATCGGCGAAATAGACGATCTTTATTTAAAATTATTAAACGAAAAAGTAGACGTTTTTGACACGACAGAGCTTGATGCTGCTGAAATTTCCAAGTCTGTTAGTGAACTTGAGAAAGAGCTGGAAAGGCTGGCAACACAGGAAGAAGGTTACCTTTCCGATCCTGTCAGAATGTATTTGCGCGAAATCGGCAGGGTGCCGCTTTTAACTTATGAAGAAGAAGTGGCTCTAGCCAAAAGGGTCGAAAAAGGTGATAGGCGAGCCCGCGAGCGACTGATTAATGCCAATCTTAGGCTGGTAGTTTCCATTGCCAAAAAATACGTGAATCGCGGATTGACGCTTCTTGACCTTATTGAGGAGGGGAATATCGGTCTGATGCGGGCAGTTATGAAATACGATTGGCGCCGCGGCTACAAGTTTTCCACTTATGCAACATGGTGGATTAGACAGGCGATAACGCGCGCAATTGCCGACCAGGCAAGAACAATCCGCATTCCTGTTCATATGGTGGAGACAATCAATAAGTTTAATCGAATTTCCCGAAAATTAATGCAGGAATTAGGACGGGAGCCTATGCCGGAAGAAGTGGCTGTGGAAATGGATATCGGCGTCGAAAAAGTGCGAGAAATCATCAAAGTTTCGCAAGAACCGGCATCACTTGAAGCACCGGTTGGTGAGGAAGAAGACAGTCGCCTGGGAGATTTTATCCAGGATGCTTCTGCTTCCCCAACAGACCAGGCGACTCAGGCGCTTTTAAAAGACCATATTAGGGAAGTTTTGGAAACTCTTTCTCCAAGAGAAGCCAAGGTCCTGGAATATCGGTTCGGTCTTGAGGATGGCAAACAAAGAACCCTTGAGGAAGTCGGCAAGGAATTTGGGGTGACGCGCGAGCGTATTCGGCAAATTGAAGCCAAGGCTATCAGGAAACTTCGCCACCCAACCCGTGCCAAGAAACTTAGGGACTATCTTTAAGTTTGACAATTTAAATTCTTGATGACAAACTTAAACTGATGACCCTTTCCGTTTCAACGGCGGTAGCAGTAATCGTTCTTTTAATTTCCATATCGGCTATCTATAATGCATTTTTGCTGCGAGGAGGAAGACTGGCTTGGGTTCAGATTCTGATAGTTTTGGGGATGGTATCTTTTCTTCTTTTTTTAGTTTTTGAAAAATTCCTTCCAGATTTAAAATTTGTCGGCAATTTAACCTTTACGGATGTATTTTTTGTTTTAGGATTTGCCCTTCTTTTAATAGCTTCATTGAAGCTACATTTGTCACTCAAATAATATTAGATTTACAATTTTTACTTCTTGGCAGATTTTATTTCGGCGTGGTTTAATATCGCAATGAATCTTCTAAAAACTTTATGGGGAAAATGGCTAATATTGGCTCGGATTATCGGTAATTTCCAATCCCAAGTAATTCTTTCTGTCTTCTACTTATTAATTCTTGCGCCTGTTGGAATATTATTTGGCCTAATTGCCGATCCCCTAAAAATACGCAAAAAGAACAGCAGCAATTTCGTTAAGTGGGAACATGAGAAGCAAACCTTAAAGGAGGCAAGAAAGCAGTATTAAATTAACCTAATTGACCTAAAACTTTTAGAAATTTGAAAATTTTAAAATTGATTAGAAATTAGAAAGCGAAGTTTTGCTTCGCAAAATTAGTAATTAGAAATTGTCAAAGAATGTATATTCTTGGAATTTCCTGTTTTTATCATGAAGCAGCGGCAACTCTTATAGAAGATGGCCGGGTTATTGCCGCCAGTGCCGAAGAAAGATTTACCCGCAAAAAACACGACAGCGGATTTCCCAAAATGGCGGTTGATTTTTGCCTTAAAAAAGCAAAGATTAAAACAAGCGATTTGGATTATGTGGTTTTTTATGAAAAGCCTTTTTGGAAATTTGCGCGAATTTTACTTTCAACCTTAGCTTCATATCCCAATGCCGTGCGATTGTTTGCCAAATCAATGACCATCTGGCTTCTTGATAAGTTATGGATGCGTTCAATCATTGCCAGCGAGCTTGACGTTAAACCGTCAAAAATCCTTTTTGTTCCCCATCATATTTCTCATGCGGCTTCAAGTTTTTACGCATCACCTTTTGATGAAGCGGCCATTTTGACCTTTGACGGAGTCGGTGAATGGACGACGACTACATACGGAAAAGGTGAGGGTACTGATCTGCAAATACTTGAGGAAATTAAATTCCCCCACAGTTTGGGCCTTTTGTATTCGGTTTTTACTGCCTTTTTGGGGTTTGAAGTCAATGACGGCGAGTATAAGGTGATGGGTATGGCTCCCTACGGCAAGCCTCGCTATAAAGATGCGGTCAAAAAACTTATAAAAGTGTCCAAAGACGGCTCTTTTGCGCTTAATATGGAGTATTTTACTTTTCATAAATCGGCAGATAAAGCCTACTCTGGTAAATTTGTCGATCTTTTCGGCGCTCCAAGACCCCGTGATTTGCACTTTTTTACCAAATCTTCCGGCTATCCTTCATATTTTGGGGAGAAGCCGCAGAACTGGGCAGAACTTTGTACGCTGAACCAAAGATACGCCGATATTGCCGCATCGATTCAGGCTTTCACCGAAGAGGTGATTTTAAAATTAGCTGATTTTGTGCGAAGTCGTGTCAAAAGCGAAAATCTTTGCATTGGCGGAGGTGTGGGTTTAAACAGCGTTGCCAACGGGCTGCTTCTTAAAAAAGGTCCTTTCAAGCGGGTATTTGTGCAGCCGGCTGCGGGCGATGACGGCGGAAGTTTGGGCGCGGCTATGTATGTATACCACGCAATTCTGGGCAAACCCCGAAAGTTTGTCCAAAATGATTGTTACTTTGGGGCAGATTTTACAGACAGTCAGATAGAACTGTTTTTGAAGAAAAACAAAATTAAGTTTGCCAAAATTTCATCGGAAGAAAAACTGGTTGAATTTTTAGCTTCCAAGATTGCCAAGGGAAAAGTAGTGGGATTTTTCCATGGTAGAGCCGAATGGGGACCAAGGGCACTTGGTTCAAGGTCAATTTTGGCAGACCCAAGACGAGAGGAGATGAAGGATATCGTCAACACCAAAATCAAATTCAGAGAACCCTACCGGCCGTTTGCGCCGGTGGTTTTAGCCGAAAAAGCCAAAGACTATTTTGAAGTTGGTGACTGGGAACATGAACATTTAACCAAGTTCATGCTGGCTGTGTTTCCGGTTAAAAAAAATATGCGCAAGGTAATTCCGGCAGTCACCCATGTTGACGGAAGCGGCAGACTGCAGATTATTTCTGCAGAGCAGAATCCAAGGTATTACAATATTATTAAAAAATTCGGCCAAAAGACCGGCGTCTATGTTCTTTTAAACACATCTTTCAATCTAAAAGGAGAACCGATTGTCAATTCACCTCAAAATGCTTTTGATACATTTTCTAAATCTGGTCTTGATATACTGGCGTTAGAAAGGTATATTGTCAGGAAAGA
>MFBL01000028.1:0-5179 GCA_001774945.1 Candidatus Curtissbacteria bacterium RIFCSPHIGHO2_12_FULL_41_17 | reverse complement strand
TATTTACACTTCTCACTCTTCTTATCTTTTGGCCGATTTTTCTGGGGAGAGTTAATCTAAACGGTAATCTTTTGGTTTCTTTTTACCCTATTTTCGGTCAGAATTTGCCTTATAAAAACATAATTGGCTTAGATCAGTTGCGGTTATACTTTCCAAATTATTCTTTGGTTGTAGGAGAGCTTAGAAATTTTCACCTACCGCAGTGGAACCCCTATATTTTTGCGGGGAATTTGAATATGGCGAGTCTTCAGAGCGCAGTATTTTATCCCTTAAATCTTTTCAGCGTGTTTTTATCCCAAATATGGTTTTGGCATTTGCTGAGGATAAGCCCACTCATTTTGGGCAGTTTCTTCACATTTATTTATCTTAGAAACCTTAAGGTTGCCAAAGCCGCCGCCTTTTTCGGCGGGCTGTCTTTTGGTTTGAGTCCTTTCATTTTGGCTTGGGGTGAGGAACAGGTAATAACACCCCATGCCATAGTCTGGCTGCCGCTGATTTTATACTGTGCTGACAAACTGATTGTAAGTAACAAGCCTGTTTTGGGAAAATCCGGCAAGTTTTATTTCACGGCTGTCGTATTTTCCGTCGCCTTTTCGGTTTTTGCCGGATTTATCCAAATGACCGTGTACACGATCGCCCTAGTTTTCCTCTATAGCCTGCTTCGGGTAGTCGAAAACAGGCAAAAATTAAAACAGGGTCTGGTCGTATTAACAGCGATATTGGCCGGATTTTTAATCTCGGCCGTGCAGATTTTACCGACTGCCCAGCTTTATTTTGAGTCTGCAAGATCGGTTGTCGAATCCAGGAATATCCAGGTTAGTTTTTTATTGCCTGTGCAATCTCTTTTGACCTACCTTTCCGCGGATTTTTTCGGCAATCCTGCAACCTGGAATTTCTTCAGAAGCGGTGTTTCGACTTACTACGAAAGCATCATGTTTGTCGGTACGGCGGTAATTTTATTCGCTTTTTATGAAATTTTTGAAGGCAGAAAAAATACGATAGTCCGCTTTTACTTTATTTTGGGGCTGGTGGCCCTGTTTCTGACTGTTAACACTCCTCTTTCCAGATTGTTTACCGAGATGCCTCTGCCGGTTCTTTCAAGCTCAATTGCCAACAGGCTTCTTTTTATTCCCACATTTTGTCTGGCGGTTCTGGCCGCCAAGGGTATGGACAGATGGCTTAAATCAAAAATCAAAAGTATTGCCTTTTTCATTTCTCTGTTCGCGGTTCTCTTTGCATCTGTTGCCGCCTACCTTTTGGGAGTTAAGCTATTGAATTTGCCATATTTTAGTTCGGCGACATTAAGTTCCCTTGAAACTGCCAAAATCAGCCTGCGCAATCTAATTGTGCCGATGGCTGTTTTTCTTTGCACTTGCGCAGTCATAGTTGCGGCTTTCTTCCCCAAATTTGGTTTGAAAAAGCCTCAAGCCGCCTTGGTGATAATTTTGCTTACATATTTCCAGTTATTTTTATTTGCCCACAAATACTTTTCGTATACCGATAAAAGTAATGTTTTCCCCAAAATACCTGTTATTGACTACGTTCAAAAAAATCAGGGCTACGCCAGAAGCTGGGGGATAGGTCAGGCGCATCTTGAAAATAATTTTGCAACTCAATACAGAATTTACTCCCCTGAGGGATATAACTCCCTGAACATACTTTCTTATGCCGAGTTTACATCCGCTATGCAGGGAAACGACATAGAACATTTTACGTTTAGGGCGGACGCAGGCTTGGGCAGGGGCAAGGCTGCATGGATAATCCAGAATAAAAATACCAGAAAGCTTATCGATCTTTTGGGTGTTAAATACGTTATTGCCAAAAAGGAAGACGCTGATATTCTTGAAAAAAATAATTTTAAACGAGTGTTTGAGAATTACGATTTGGCGGTTTTTGAAAATCTACAGGTTTTGCCAAGGGTGTTTTTAGCTTCAAATTATGAGGGGCCGCCCCAGAGTGATTCAACCGGAAAAACTGACGACGAGGTTCAAAAAGAAAGAAGAAAGCTTATCCCCCAAAAATTACTAGGGGAGAATTTTGATTTCAGAAACGTCTTAATTTTAGAAAAACCCTCTCCGATTTCGCCCCAATTTGGGCCAGGGACGGTTAAGATTGTCAGTTATAAATCTCAAGAGGTGATTGTGAGGACAAGTTCAGATCAGCCAAAACTGCTTTTTCTTTCTGACAATTTCTACCCCGGTTGGAAAGCAAAGGTGGATGGCGATGAAACGGAAATTTTGAGAGCCGATTATACTTTCAGGGCAGTCCCGTTGGCACCTGGGGAACATACAGTCCGCTTTTACTATGACAGCAATATTTTTAACCTTGCTGTTTTAATCACTGTGCTTGGTCTTATTGGTATAATTTTGGTAATTTTAAAGCGTGATTAGCAAAGAGAATTTTTTTAAATATCTGATAATTGCCATTTTCGCTCTGGCTCTGCTTTTAAGGCTTTTTAGACTTGGGGAAATTCCTGACGGTTTTCATAATGACGAAGTAGATGTCGGGTATGTCGGCAAGTTCTTAGTTCTTCACTTGCGGGATCCTGTCGGAAATTTTCTGCCTTTGGCGTTTGACAAATTTGGCGATTATAGACCCACAGGCGTTTTTTACCTGACAGGGATTTCGGAAGTAATCTTTGGCACAAATGTATTTGCTGCCCGTCTGTCGATTGCTTTTTTCGGTGCCTTGACGGTTTTTCCTCTTTATTTTCTGGCGTTTTATATTTTCAAAAATCGCCGGATTGCGGCAGTTAGTGCTTTTTTCCTGGCTGTTTTGCCATGGCACCTTAATTTAGCGCGAGCGGGGCAAGAGGCAGTTGTCGGCTATTTTTTTGTAATAAGCGCTCTTGCGTTATTGATAAAGTACAAGGACCAAAGAAGGCGCAATTATTTAATCCTGGCGGCATTTTGTTTTGTTGTTTCATACCTTTTTTATCATAGTACAAGAATTCTGGTGCCGGCTCTGTTTTTGGGGTTTCTTTTGGTTTGGCGGGAAAAGATTGTTTTTCAAATCTTAATTTTTCTAACCGTCGTGAGCGCTTTGATATTAATCTCGCCTGTCGGTAGAGGCCGACTTTCGCAGGTGGTTTTTTATAAAAATCCAAATTTGGTCAGTAAACTTATGGAATTGCCTTATGCCGACAAAAGCACTATTTCGGCGCGTATTTTCCATAACAAAGCGATGGTTTACAGTAGGGACCTGGCCGGAAATTACCTGCAGTATTTTTCGGCCGACTTTCTTTTTCTGCGCGGCGGCTATCCCGAAAGATATGTTGTCCCGGAGACCGGTCTGATATTTATCGTGTTTGCGCCTCTTTTAATTTTGGCAGTGGTAAATCTCCTAAAGACGTCGTCAATGTTTATGCCTGTAATCTTCTGGCTTCTGGTTTCACCGTTTGCGGCCGTTTTTACGTACGAGGATATACCGAGCGTGACGCGTGCATCTTTTATGATTTTCCCGCTGGTTCTGGTATGTGCTTGGGGGTTTGAGGTAATTTTAAATTTTAAAAAATCTGCCGTTAAAAATGTAATTATTGCGGCATTTTTTGTTCTACTGGCTACGGAATTCATTTACTTTGGGCACCAGTATTTTGTTCATCAGAAAGGGTATAGAGGATTTTTTCGCGATCAGGGGACTCGTGAAATAGTAACTTATATGCTAAATCATCAGAATGAGTATGATTTGGTTTTAGCCCAATACGGCCCGAATTTTCCTTTTTATTATCTTTTTTACGGCGATATTTTTGACAAAAATATCAAATTCGATATTGCAAATTTAAGTGAAAATTTTCAGTATAAAAATGTTTTATTTACCCGCGACGGCTGTCCATCGCACCGGGCAGATCAGTTTGTCGGCAAAAAAGTGCTTTATATTGATATGGCCGATTGCGAGATTAAACCGCAGACGCAGGTGTTGCTGTTTGTGATGCGGCGGGATTCAACAGTTGCTTATCGGGCGGCGGTTAGAGATTTGCAGTAATTTGGTATTTTCTAAGATAAAGCCCCAGGGGAATTGCGCCTGCCATTAAAGATAAGGCCAAAGAAGATGGTCCGGTTGCGGGCAAAGTGGTGGGAACGGCAGCAACTCTTGCACCCAGTGTGACGTTTTGGGTTTGTGTCTGGCTATTTTCAATATCAATGTCGATTTTATTTTCATTCTTATTGACGTTCTTGTTGACGTTGAGGTTGTTATTGGTATTGGTTGAAGAAACGTTTGTCGCAGGTGCAGGCGGTGTTTTGTGGCGGGCAAGTACCTGCGGGCTTAGGTATACGGCAAGCGCGAGAATAATAGAAATTGTTACTGCCTTTATCACAAACCTATTTTAGCACTAGCGTCAAGGCCTGCCCGCAATTGCTCCTGCCCACAGCTACGCAGTTGATGACGGGTGCAGGCGGGGTGGAAATAAGAATTGTCTGATGGTAAAATTCTCAATGCGGTCCCCGCGTCAGACGCGGTTGGAACGTTTGACGTTCCCCGGTAGCTCAACGGTACCTGCCTGCCGGCAGGCAGGGAGCGTACAATAAGGCTTGATGTTTGTTTATGTTCTGAAAAGTATCAGGCATGGAAGATTTTATACAGGACTCACAGAGGATGTTGACAGAAGGTTCACTGAGCATAATAACGGATGGGTCAGTAAAACCAAGTTTTACAAACCTTTTAGACTGGTTTATGTAGAAATAGTTTCCGATAGAGTTGAGGCACGGAAACTTGAAAAGTATTTTAAAAGTGGACGCGGAAGAGAGATTATTAAGGAAATAGAAAGTTTAGTAATTTAACTCCGCAGTAGCTCAACGGTAGAGCGGAACCCTGTTAAGGTTACGGTTGTAGGTTCGAATCCTACCTGCGGAGCTAAATTACTAATGTATCGATAGGTTCCTGGTTCGAATCCAGGCCGGGGAGCATGTTTTTCTTTGACGTATCATTTTCCAAAAGTTGCTGACTTATATTCAATGTTTTTTGCTACAATTGTCCTATTATGCTAGGTAAGCTTAAATCCCGACCCGTCTTAATTCTGCTTCTGATTGTAGTTACTTTTATTGCTTTCAGAATCTACAATGACTGGCGGGGTCGGACTTGCTGTGGTCCTGTTGTAGATGATAATGGAACCGAGATTGTTGAAACCCCAATGCCAAGCCCTTCCCCGTTTGAAGGAACGGTTATCGGTCCCGGTGAATCT
>MFBL01000027.1:4783-19821 GCA_001774945.1 Candidatus Curtissbacteria bacterium RIFCSPHIGHO2_12_FULL_41_17 | reverse complement strand
TTCTTGAGGCGACTCTTTCTGCCGGCGCCAAAACGGCCTATTTAATCGAGCACACACTGGCTGCGGCAATCGGCGTAAAGCTGCCGCTGGAAGCCGCTGTCGGTTCAATGATTGTGGATATCGGAGCCGGACAGACAGGCGCGGCTGTGATTTCTTTAGGCGGAATTGTTGTCGGGCGAAGCGCCAAAGTAGGCGGCACCAAACTTGACGAAGCCATAGTTAACTATATTCGCCGCAAGCACAATTTGATAATCGGCGAGCGCATGGCCGAAGAGATCAAAGTTAATATCGGCAGTGCCACGGATACCGTAAAAAAAACGCTTGATGTCAAGGGCAGAGATGCCATTTTGGGCATGCCCAAGACAGTAGTTGTTGAATCCGGTGAAATTCGTGAGGCAATTGCACCGGTTCTTGCGGATATAATTGCCTGCATTAAAAGTGTATTGGAGCAAACGCCTCCGGAGCTGGCCAGCGATATTATCGATAGGGGTATTATTATGACTGGCGGAACTTCTCAACTGCGTAATTTAGATAGATTAGTTAGCAGTAGCTGTGGGGTGAGTGCTTATGTAGCGGAAGATCCGACGCGGGCAATTGTTTACGGAACGGGCATAGCGCTTGAAAACATCGACAAGTGGAAGCAGCTTTTGGCGGTGAGATAGGAGATTGTCCATTTACCATTTTCCATTTGCCACTTTCCATTTACCATTCTCGATTAGTATGGTAAAGTTGGTGCGTGAAGACTACGTCAGAGGAGCTTTACGAGAGGCTTTTAGATTTTGCCAAAAAAAGCCTCGAACTTGTAAAGAAGCTTCCCAAAACAACATATAACATTGAATATGGCTCACAGCTTATTCGTTCTTCCGGATCGCCAGGAGCCAATTATATCGAAGCAGTCGAAGGTTCAAGTCGTAAGGATTTCATTCACCGGCTCAAAATTTGTCGTAAGGAATCCAAAGAATCTATCCACTGGTTAAGATTGATTAAGTATGCGAATGGGCAAATCGTTGGTGTAGCAGAAGAAGCGGACGAGCTTATTCGTGAGGCTGGCGAATTTATAAAAATTTTTACTTCTTCGATTTTAACTTCACAGAAGAACCTAGGGAAATAAATACGCAAATAAATGGCAGATGGAAAATTTTTAAATGGAAAATCCTATGTAATAGGGTATGATGCTTCGAGGGCTTTTGTTGCGGAAGCGACCGGTACGGAGAATTACTCGCTGAATCTTCTTAAAGCTCTTGCGAAGGTAGACCGGAAGAATAGGTACCGGGTGTATGTAAGAGATTTTTCCACTCCGTCATTGCGAGACCACGAAGTGGCGAAGCAATCTAGACAAAAGATTGCCACGCTCCTTTCAGTCGCTCGCAATGACAAGGCTGGGCAGGGTTGGCCTTCTAATTTTGAATTTCGGCCTATTCGGCCACACCGCTTCTGGACACAGCTGGGTCTGGCTTTGGAAACCTGGAAAAATCCAGTTGATCTATTATTCGTACCGGCGCACACACTGCCGATACTTCGCAGGCGAAGTTTCTTAAAGGGTACCACGAGTAGTCAGGGTACCACGGGTATCAAGGGCTTAAAAACTCAAAAAGCTCGTGGTACTCGTGATACTCTTGGAGCCCGTGATACTCGTTACGTTGTGACTATCCACGACTTGGGAGTCGAGTACCTGCCCGGCCATCATCAATTCCCCCAGCGATATTATCTTGATCTTGCTTCAAAATACGCGGCCAGGCATGCCGACGCTTTAATCGCCGTTTCGGCGGCTACACGCGACGATCTTATAAAAAGATATAAGGTTGATGCAAAGAAGGTTTTTGCGGTACATGAGGGGGTCGACGCGGCCTTTTTCAGGCCGAGTTCAAAGTTAAAAGTTAAAAGTGTAAAGTCCAAATACAAAATAAAAGGGGATTATATTTTATTTGTAGGCACGGTTCAGCCGAGGAAAAATTTGCTTATGCTCATTCGAGCATTCGCAAATTTAGTGGGTAGTAGGCAGTTGGTAGTTAGTAGAAGGAATAAGAAAACTACCGACTACAAACTACGTACTACCAACTTAGTCATTGCCGGCAAGCTCGGCTGGGATTATGCTGACATTTTGGCAGCGCCTAAGAAATACGGTATAGAAAAGCAAGTAAAGTTTTTGGGACACGTGGATACCGGCGATTTACCAGCACTTTACTCAGGCGCTAAGGTTTTTGCCTTTCCAAGCCTCTTTGAGGGGTTCGGCCTGCCTATTTTGGAGGCGATTTCCTGCGGATGTCCGGTTATTGCCAGCGATATTGGGCCTCACCGCGAAATTTTTGATAAATTTTCGCGGAATGGCCAATGGCCAATGGCAAATGGCAAATCTCGAGAGAATCTCGAGGCTATCGTTCTTGTAAAACCGAACGACGTTGATAAGTGGGCCAGTGTTTTATATCAATACATATCGCAATATAGAAAAAGCCAAATTAATATATCACAAAAAGGGCAACTTCTGGCTGAATTTTCCTGGGAACAAACCGCAAAAAAGACTTTGCAGGTATTTGAACAGGTCATACGGTAAACCCCGCACCACGCCTTTACAAGCGTGGCTTTCTGCGTTGGTGCGGGGTAAAATTGAATCAATGAGCTTATTTTGCAAAAAAATGAAAAATTTTAGCTTCAAATTGAAGCTAAGGGGCGGTAATTGGCCCTAGGAAGGCAAAAAATGACCCAGCTTGTACAAACAGTCGATGTTTTAGGCGTAAAAGTTGCCGATATTGCGGCAAAAAAAGCGCATGATTTAATTTTAAGGCTGGCGGGTGACAAAAAAGGTGGACACTTTGTTGCCACTGTTAATAGTGAATTTGTTATGCTGGCGCGAAAAAATAAGCGTTTTGCACACATTTTGGCGGATGCAGATCTGGCTTTGGCCGACGGCGCAGGTGTGGTATTTTCGAAGCTAATTTTCGGGGGTAAAGCCCACGAACGCATTGCCGGTGTGGACTTAATAGAAAAATTGTGTGCAAAAAGCACAAAAAAGGTTATTAGGGTGGGCTTTTTGGGCGGTTTTGGTGACATAGCAGAAGGAGTCGCTAAGCGCCAAAAATTGGCAAATCCGAACCTAAAGGTTGTTTTTGCAGGTCCCGGAGATCCGACTATAAGCTATGATTCAAGGCTAAAAAAGCAACTTTTAGCTTCAGGACGCATAGACATACTTTTTGTTGCCTATGGCATGGGTAAGCAGGAATTTTGGATCGAGAGGTTTAAAAACAAGCTTAATGTTGGTGTTTTTATAGGAGTGGGTGGTGCTTTGGATTATTTAGCCGAAGCTAAAATGAGGGCGCCGCGTTTAGTCCAAGGATGGGGACTTGAATGGCTATGGCGGCTTGTGCTGGAACCTTGGAGAATTTGGCGGATGCGGGTTTTGCCCCTTTTTCTGTTTTTGGTTTTAAAGAAAAAATTTCGAAAAATTAGATTTTCCTCTTTTTTTGTGTAAAGCATTTGTGAAAACCACCGAAAATTCAAAAATTATTTTTTTCTGTATTTTTGGCAACCTTATAGCAAAAGCATAAATCTCCATCAAATAAGTAAACTAGATGTTTAAAATATTGCAGGACGGGTAAGTTTAATTTTTGAGAAAAATTGTTACAAATAATAACCCTATATTAGTAAGCAATGGTATTGCCGAACGGACTTACCTAATTGCGAGGCTCAAGCTGTAAATAAATTCTATCAGATCATCAGTAACAAAATTACTCAAATATGACAATTCGGAAATCATCCTTTTTGTTTCTTTGAAACTTATAGTGAATCTAGAAAAATATGATTTCCTCATAGTAGTTTCGATTACTATGATCTTATATTTTTAACTGATTTGAGTTGGAGAAATTGTTATTTTTAGAGCATTGTAATAATAACTCTAAGTCTAAGCTAGCTTCGAAATTATTATAGTTGACTTTCCATTACTTAGGGTAATATCTATTTTCCAGTACCGAAAAATGCACTTATGGACCGTTATGACGCTATTTTATGTAAATTCTTTTTCTATTTGTCATTGCGAGACTCTGTCAGGAGTCGAAGCAATCTCTTTTTAAAGCTAGATTGCGTCGTCGCCCTTCGACACATTCGACAAGCTCAGTGCAAGCAAGCTCAGGGCTTCTCGCAATGACAGTTGGTGCCAGATATTAGCAATTACCCTTACTTATTCAATTTTATTAATTCATGCTAAACTAAAATTATGGCAAAGTTCGTGCCGGATGTTACCACCAACCGCTGGGTGATTATTGCTGAAGGGCGGTCAAAAAGGCCCAAAGAAGCCAAAGCCGCATCAAATGTGAACAAAATTTGTGTTTTCTGCCCGGGTTTTGAAAAAATTCCCGGTACGGAGGTTTACCGTATTCCGCAAGGTGAGCCCTACAGTCCCGGCTGGCAGGTTCGGGTTGTCACCAACAAATATCCGATTACCGACTTTCACGAAGTCATTATTCACTCGCCGGACGATGTGAAGGATTTTGATCGGCTTTCTGTTGAGCAAGTCCACAAGATTCTTACGGCTTTTCGCGACCGCTTCAACTTCCATACCAAAAACGGTTACGTGATGATTTTCAATAACGTCGGCGAAGTTGCCGGAGCTTCCATCAACCATCCGCATTCGCAGCTTGTGGTTGTGCCTAAACAAATCACCTTGGATTCACTGTCTATCGAGCCGGTGGTTAATCCGGTTTTTGAAACAGACCATTTTGTGGTCCACTGTCCGGATTTTAGCCAGTGGCCGTTTGAGGTTTGGCTTTCGCCTAAAAAGAGAGGCGAGTATTTTGGCCAGATTGCGCCGGAGGCTTTAGCCGATTTGGCACAGGTGCTTCCAAACACCCTCAGACGTCTGATAAAGCATCTTTTAGGAGGGGAGCATTTTCATCCGGGCATGCCGATGGTGGCCTTCAAGGATGGGCCGGCCTACAATTTCTATATTTATCACGATAAGGATTGGTATATCAGGATCATTCCGCGTTTGGTTCACCGCGCGGGGTTTGAGCTTGGAACCGGCCTTTCAGTTAATATTGTTGATCCTGCTGACGCAGCGGAGATTTTAAAAGAAGAAACAGAAGGTTAATGCAAAAATCAAAAGTCAAATATCAAAATGACAATGAAAAATTTAAAATTGAGTTTAAGAAGCGACTGTACAATTTTGTGCTTAGATTGATTAAGTTTATCGACAAACTTCCCAAAGATAATGTTTCAAGGATAATTGGAGATCAGCTTTTAAGAAGCGGAACAGGAATACTCGGTACTTACATAGAGGCTTCTGCATCCAGTTCAAGGCGTGATTTTACAAATTATTTCAACCATTCATTGAAGAGTGCTAATGAAAGTAAGCTCTGGCTGGCTTTGCTTCGAGATTCTGCCAGGGTAGTTCAATCAGATGTTGCTTGGTTTTTAGATGAGCTTGATGAGGTTTCACGAGTATTTGCCACTAGTATTCTGACTTTAAAAGGGAGAAAATAATTTTACAATTTGCACTGTGATTTTGATTTTTGATATTTAAATTTTGATTTAAACAGAAAAATCCTCATGACAAAAATCGATATACCCGACCACATTTTCCGCGGCTATGATCTGCGCGGAGTTGCAGGCAAAGATTTCGACGCAGAAAGCTTTGAGGTACTTGGGAAGGCATACGCAACATTTCTTTACCAAAGACGCGTCTGGGAGGTTGTAGTCGGCCGAGATAATCGCTTAACAGGCAAGGAGTACAGCGATGCTTTTATTAAAGGGCTTCTTGAAAGCGGCGTTGATGTTGTTGATATCGGTTTGAGTTTGGCTCAAATCATCTATTTTGCTCAGTATTTTCTGCGACTTAAAGGGGCGGCGATGATTACGGCTTCCCATAATCCGGCTGAGTATAACGGGTTAAAGCTGGCTGTTGGTTTCTCCGACACGATGATCACTTCTGAGATCCAAGAGTATAAAAAAATTGCCCAAAGCGGAAATTTTAAGAAGTTTGACCGAAAAGGTTCAGTTCGAGAACAGGACGTCTTCCCTGATTACAAAGCGGATGTTTTAAGGAGAATGGGCAAGATCAGGCAATTCAAAGTTGTGGTAGATACCATTTACGGCACTGCGGGAATGTTTCTGCCCTCGATTTTAAAAGAAGCCGGATGTGAAGTTGTCGAGCAGCATACAGAACTTGACGGCAGTTTTCCTCTTGGCACTGCCGATCCCACCGATCGTGAAGTCCAAGAAAGGCTTGCTAAAAAAGTTGTTGAAGTAGGTGCGGATATTGGTTTTTCTTACGACACAGACGGCGACAGAATGGGCGTAGTCGATGGCAGGGGAAGGCTAATTTGGAATGACACATTGGTGGCTATTTTTGCCAAAGACGTTCTTGAGTTTATACCCGGCGCCAAAATTGTCTTTAACGTGCTTTGTTCAAAACAAGTCAAGGATGTAATTGAGGCCAAAGGCGGTCAACCAGTGATGTGGGTGACCGGCCATTCATTCATCAAAGCCAAGGTTAGGGAGGAGAGAGCGCCTTTTGGAGGCGAACTTTCCGGCCATATGTTCTTTACCGATAACTTTTACGGACACGACGATGAAGCATATGCGTCTTTAAGACTGTTGGCCTATTTAACTAGAGTTGGCAAGTCGTTTAATGAAGTCGTCGAGGAGCTTCCTAAATATCATTCCAGTCCGGAAATTAAGGTCGGCTGTCCGGATGAGGTTAAATTTGAGCTTGTTTCCCAAAAAATTGCCAAAGATATCAAAGAAGCTTTTCCCAACGCAGAGTTTGTGGAGATTGATGGGATTAGGTTTGATACTGCCGGTGAAATGGGAGTGATTCGGGCTTCGCAAAACGGCCCTTATTTAACAATTAAGTACGAAGCTCGGGATGAAGTGAATTTTGCGAAGCTACGTCAAACTCTTTCGGCAATCTTGCACCAGTACAAGGAAATCGACTTTAAAGATGGTGTCAATACCGACGCTCTCAACTAGCCAATGACTCTTGGAATTCTCACTTATAACATTCAAAGAGGATGTAACACCCAACAGGTTTACAATTTGGACGAAACGATAAAAACAATTAGAGATTCAGGTGCGGATATTGTTGGGCTTAACGAACTGGATAACAAATATCACAAGCGCAGCCGTTTCGACGATGAGCTGGAAATTATTTCAAAGGCTCTTTCGATGAACAAGGTGGCAGGACCTTGTATTATCCCTGACGAAAAAGACGAGAGCATTTGGTACGGTAACGCACTTTTGAGCCGTTTTCCAATGGTAGAAAGTTATGTTCACAGGATGTATGTGGGCGACAATCCAAAGGCCGAATATGACGGGACTCACCTAAGTGAGCCGAGAAGTATCCTTCAGGCAAAAGTGGATTTAGGTAAAACAACATTATGGGTAATATGTACCCATCTTTCTTTTGACTTACACAACGAACGGATGAAGCAGGTAAAGAAGCTTGAAGAAGCAATTCTGGAGCTTGAGGGACCACTGGTTTTAATGGGAGATTTAAACTGCGAGCCCAAAAGCGAGGAACTGGCAGTTTTGCGCAAACTTTTGGATGATCCAAGCTTAGGTAAAGGTTTTGTTACTGACCCGACAATCGGGAAGCAAATTGATTATATTTTGACCCGCGGGGTCAAGGTTGAAAAAATTAAGGTGATTGAATCCGACGCTTCCGACCATTTACCCGTCTTTGCCAGAATTTCTTTTTAAGTCTTCTTCAAATCCCCCAAACCACTTTAGTTATTTAAATAATTAAAGTGAATTAGATGCTATGCTTGCAAGTGAATTTGACCCCGTAATCTGTTAGTGCTATTATGCGCAACTGTTATGTCTGTTGAAATGGATCCAGAAAAATTAAGAAGTGTAGCTTTAGAGCAGTTTAATGAAAGGCAACGAGAACTTTCGGATCTTTTGTCTAACACGGAGTCGGAGTTGATAGGAGATTGTGAGACGCCCAAAGATTCCGATATTGCTGCGAGATTCGACCGAGTGGTTCTTTTGGCACGACAATTAGGAAGTATCGCTATGGGGATTGCTTATATTGACGGTATTATTGATTCAGTTGAAGGGTTTGACCAAAGACAGTTGGCGGATAGAAAAAACTTCGATCGCGCGCAGGAAGAAGAAAGAAAAAAATTTTTAGGGGGGGAAAGCGATGCTATTGTTATAAGGTTTTCAGAGGCGGGGATAGAGTTACCCGGACTTGAAGCGCCGCACCCCGAGCAAGCAGTTGGCAATCAAGAAGAGGAGGCGAGAAAAGCCCGGGAAATTGAAAGAATCAGAAGGAATATGGGGAATTTGGAGGCGTTTAAGACAGGGGACGAGAAAGTTGATAAACGTTTGGATGAACAGTTAGAGAATCTTAGCGGGGCTGGATTGTCGATGAGGGCAGGATTTATGACAAGATTCGATCTCAAGCATCTCCCTACCATCGCTGATTTTCTTTCGCATACTCCAGAAGAAATTTTGCCAGCACGAAATTGGGGGCCAAAACGTATCGACAAGGTTTTAGCGCGGCTTTATGAGAAAGGCATTATGCCGGTTGGAAGAAAGATCGCTTCATCAACCTCTGGTGACAGTTTTCCTGGATAAAGGATCAGGTGACTTAGTTTTGAAAATATTTAACTATTGAGTATTTTAAGTACCTGATTGTGCAAGAAACCGTTGGTGGCGACGCCATTACCTGAGATTAGTGAGAATTTTCCGTCAAAATCTGTAAATTTGCCTCCGGCTTCTTCTACGAGAATACTTGGTGCAGCAATATCATAAATTTGTTCGCTGGCGCTTACATAAATATCCGCTCTCGCGTCTAGTAAGAGATTATAGCCTCCGTCCGTCCAACCTCTGCTGGCTTTGACCGCTTCAGTTAAGTTAATTAAACCTTCAAGTTTCTCTTGCCGTTTAAAACTCTTTATACCTCCATGGACTAGAAAAGCTTCATCGATTTTTTTGATTTTTGAAACCCTGGTTTTTTTGCCATTTAGGTAAGTACCCTTACTCTTCTCGGCGACAAAAAGCTGGCCGGTTGACGGGGAATAGGAGATTCCGATGATCGGCTTGCCGTCTTTTAAAAGTGCCACTAAGGTCATCCACAAACTGATCCCTCTGATGAAAGCCTGCGTCCCGTCGATGGGATCAACGACCCACTTGTAAGGGGCATGGGGTTGTGTTTCGCCTGTTTCTTCCCCGTAAAAACCGTGGTCTGGGAATTTTTTTAGGACAATTTTTCTAGTTAGTTTTTCGGCTTCGATATCGGCACGGGTGACGGGGGAGTTGTCGGCTTTATAGCTAACTTTGGGTTGAGTCTTGAAATAGCGGTAAGCAAGCTGGCCGGCGGCTTTGGCGGCTTCGATGGCAACGTCTAACATTTGAGCAAGTATAAGGTTATGATCGATCGATTTCAATATCTGCACTACGGCAAACTACGGCAAGGATTGCACTACGGCAAACTACGGCAAGGATTCTCCTTGCCGTGTCAGTCAGTCAATCGCGAGTTCTCCAACCATTTCTTTCGGATCTTGAAAATAATCATCCACGAAACTTTGATAGGAAAGCATGTCCTTGAGCGATGTTTTTTTTGCGGTTTTGAAATGAGAAAGAATATCTTTGGTGTATATCCAACTGGTGTTTCTTTTCTGAAGATATTCCGGATAACTTGAATAGGCCATACGGTAAGGAGAATCCTTGCCGGGGTTAAGATGGATATATCTGGAAAGGTGTAGAAGGTAAATGTCATCACTGGCGAGGACTGCCTTGTATGGTCCTTGAAAAAGAGAACCGACCCGATTGTATTTTTTATTAAAATAGACGGAGTATTTGGTAGCAAGGGACCTCATGAACAATTCGATTGACTTCTTGTCCGTTTGTTTTATTAGCAAATGAAAGTGGTTTGGCATTAAGCAATAAGACAGGAGCTTCACTTTGTCGTAGTAGTTTTTTAAGGGTCTTGGCACAGTTTGGAATGTGTTGTTTCCTATGGAGACTTTTCTTATCGGTAATTTACCAGGGGGGTCAAGATAGAGTTTCAGATACTTCAGAAAAACTTTATAATCTTGTTCATCTAAAAATATCTTTCGTTTTTCAACTCCGCGATTATAAATGTGGTAGTAACCTTCCTCGACATATTGTTTCAAAACATTTTTGCCTGGCATGTTGAAAACTTAACACTTGAGGCGTCGTACGTCAAGGAGAGACCTTGCCGTATCTTAATCGATTGTTCCGGTTAGCTCAATGGTTTTGGCTTGGCGATACTGTCCAAAGTTTCTGCGATTTCTAAAAGTTTTGCGGCATTGGCAAGCTGTTCGGCAGGTGGCCGTATGCTGCCTGGGGGTTTTCCTTCTTTTTCAATCACAAAGTTGGCAACTTTCCTTAAGTCCGTGGCTGCTGGTAGGCTATCTCCTTGGCGAAAAATATTGGCCACAGCAAGTAGATCATCTTTAGTATCTGTTGGTAAATTTCGGGTCCGATAGGCAATCTGCTCGAGCCAGAAGGCCACATCTCGGCTATTCAACGTAAGGATTGCTTCCTCGTCAAGATACATCGCTTGGGCTAGGATTTCGGTGGGATCGAGTCTAGCTTTTCTGATTGCTTCTTGTGCCTGCTGGATTCTGGCAAGCTTATGAGGCAGGTAACGTCTTTCGGCAATATTTTGTAAAAACAGGCGCAAATTTCGTACCGGAATATGGGCTAAGCCAGTGGCCATTGTTTCGTCAAATCCGCCTCCGAACTTATCAAAATCTGTTTCCGCTAAGCCTTGTTTTAGGTCTTGTACAAGTTGTTCGGTTGGCGGTTCCATTTTTTCCACATAAGACTCAAGCACCTTTTGAGTTTCGGCGGATGTCGGGTTAAAGACATAAAGGCGGGGTCTGTAGATTGGGCCGCGTTCAACACGACGTTTCTTTTTAAGAAAATCATAGAAATGATTTTGCCATTCTTGCCATGTCCGCACCCTGTGATTATCGCTGGTGACAATGGCGACACTATCGTATCCTTGGGTGTGGGCATACGCTAGAAGTTCTAGTATGTCTGTTCTGGTGGTGACGGTGTTTGATCGCAAGATAATATTTTCTTTCGGGATCCCAAACTTCTCAAGATACTCGGCGACGCGGCAAGACCCCGGCTTTTCAAAAGGAAGGTGTGCGCCGGCAAAACAGGCGATCTTAGGTTTGGGGCGGTCTCGATAAAGAGGCGAAAAGTAAATGGCGGTAGCCAGAGTGGAGCGAGCTTGCATGGTCAGCTTGGCCAGATCTTGGCTCCTTTGACTTTTACTCCGCCAGCAATCAAAAGCAAGGATAAGCTGAGGAGGGTGATCGACCAGTTCCCGCGCTTCGCGGCTAAGTTCTCCTTCGGTTGGCGCTTTGCTAAACAGCCTTTCTGTATGTGACATGAGCGCGGATTATAGCAAAAATCAAGGTTAAAGAGAAATTTTTAGAGGCTAGTTAGAACAGCAGATTAAACCGTTTGGGTAGATTCCGATGATTTTGGCGTGACTCCTAACAACCATAACACGGCTTCCTTTTTATAGCGCCTGTCACCGCGGGAGTTAATTCTAATTGCCGGCAGTTTTCCGCGTTTGCCCCAGCGTTTGACTGTCAGTGGGGCAACCCGCAGAATTTTAGCAACTTCTTTAACGGTTAATAAATCTGGCCAATCGTCACCAAGAGACATAGTAAGTAGTTGGTAGTTAGTAGTTGGTAGCGGGTAGAGAATGATTTATTTCCCTGAGGTTATCAATCTGTTACTGTCTACTTTCTTACTACTAACTAAGAAATTGTTTTCGGACTTATATATATCACCCCGTAAAAAAATAAGTCAACCCCCCAAAATTTACCTTTCGTCTCGTTCTTGATATTTTTGTCCGCTTAGTGTAAATTTTCCTACTAATGGTTGAAAGAGCAGATGTATTGAGAGAATTTTGTTCGGCAAGCGGCGGTGAGGGCATTTTTTACAGCCAAAGATTGGCAGTTGACATTTATCCTTCAGGTAAACGCATAAGAAGGGTTTTTGGCGACTGCAATATTACTGTTGGTAAGAATGATTATCTAGGGGAGATTGCTTTTCTGCCGCCTAAACCGGATACTCTTAATTCTCGTCAAAGAATAGCGTTGGCGGCTGCTGGATTCCGGGATTTTTTGAGGCGATTGGAAGAGGTGAATGTACTGAACCCCGATATCTTTTCGGCCATGTTCCGTGGGAAGTGGGAAACTTGGCGCCGGTTTTGGGATTCGAAAGAAGGGGTTTTACAAATACGGCAGTTATGGTTGGTCAGACAGAAATAGCTAGAGAGCGTTTCGCGCAGTGGTGGGAAGCATCCTTGAGAGAATTAGTAGAAGATGTGCGGGCAGAAAATCCAGACTTGTTTAAAAATCAGGACAGATTTTATGCGATGCTGGATGCTGTCAGAAAAGCCAATCAGCGAAGAGAAAGAAGAGGCAGAAATTTAAGAATCGGTATCATAAGCGCTTCTCATACGGCTGTTGCATTAGGATTTGGCGGATTTTTTTTCGCGGCAGGTGATGAGTTGGGAGCAACCCTTGTTTCGAGTACGGGACTTCTTGGTCTAAACGGAATTAGGCTATCACTTTCTGGTAGCAGAAAAACCGGCCTTGAGCATGTTCTTGAATTGGCAAAATCTCCGAACAGAAAGGGCTTTAACGTTCGAACCTTGTTGCGAAGAGATTTACTTTAACTCGACTTTCGCTCCAGCTGCCTCTAATTTGGTCTTTGCATCGTTTGCAGTTTCTTTTAGACCCGCAACCCTGAGTTAATCGCACATTCGGCTTCGCTCAGTGCGACCCTGAGTCTATCGAACGGGTCGAAGGGTGAGGACCGCAAGGAAAATGCGAAACCCAGCAGCCTCTAATTTTGTCTTGGCTGCTTGAGCATTTTCTTTTAGAGAGTGAACGACTATTGAAACGAAGATTTCAATAGGTTAGGCAACTCTCGCAAGGAAACAGCAAAAACGACTAAGGTTTGATTATCCAAACAATTAGCCGTTTTTATTTATTTCAACTCAACTTTAGCACCCGCGGCCTCGAGTTTAGTTTTCGCTTCATTTGCTGTTTCCTTATTAACTCCTGTTAGGATCTCCTTCGGCGGGGCGTCGGCAATGTCTTTGGCCTCTTTTAGCCCTAACTGCGGGTTGATTTCGCGAAGTGCCTTGATCACCGAAATTTTATTGGCACCGGAATCGGCCAGAATTACATTGAAAGTTGTCTGCTCGCTTACTCCTTCTTCACCGGCAGCCTGAGCGGCACCACCGGCAACTGCAGCGATTGGGGCTGCTGCCGTTACTCCGAATTTTTCTTCCAGTGCTTTAACAAGTTCTGAAAGTTCAAGTACCGAAAGTTTTTCGATTTCCGAAATTAGCACTTGAAGTTTTTTGGAAACTTTTACCGGAGAGTCAGAGGTACCAGAGGTTTTAGGTTTTTCCTCTACTTTTTCTGCCTTTGTCTCTTTTGGCTCTTCTGTTACTTTTGTATCTTCTTGTTGATTTTGATTATCATCAGCCATATTTAATCACCCCCCTCGGAAAGTGAATAGTTAATAGTCAATAGTAAATAGAAATCTTGAATCATGCTTTTTGACCTTGTTTTTTACTTGCTTGATCTAATACTGATACAAAGTTTCTAATATTTGCCGAAAGGACAGAAACGATTCCAAAAATGGGCGAATTTAATGCGCCGACTACTTTTGCATGGAGAACATCGCGAGGTGGGATTTTGGCTAAGTTCTCAAGTGCCAGAGAATCCAATAAATCGTTCCCCAAAAAACCAAACTTAAATTGTCCTGCACCTTGAGTTTTAAAAGCCTCGGCGCTTGTTTTAATTGGAGCGATTTCATCTTCATAGGCAAAGATTGTGGCAGTTGGCCCGGTCAGTTGGTTGCTGGTAGTTGGTAGTTGGTAGATGGTAGATTCCAAAGCCCGCGCAAGAAGAGTATTTTTGGTGACGGCCAGCTCGCCGCCTGCCTGTTTGATTTTCTCCCGCAGCTGATTCAAGTGATTGGCGTTCAGACCGTGGTAGTTGGCAAACGCTATGCTTTTGGCCTTTTTTATCTTTTCGGCAAGACCTGCAAGCGTTTCTTTTTTGGTTTCTCTGGTAGTTTTTGCTTTCGATTGATCCATTTTATTTTGGTTCGATGAATCGATTCATTAGACTACGCTTTTCTCAAAAAAAAAGTACGTCCAAAGACGTACGTTAGTTGCCCTCGATAATTCTGAAAGAATTACTCGGGCCGATTTCTAACGAAATCGCCTGCGCGGTCCTTTTAAAAAAGTTTAACCTTCTTAAATTCAGGGGGTTTACCCTGAACATAGTGAAGGGACACGCGGTCTTTGGACTTGCCCAATAATATAAGACAGACAAATCTATTGTCAAGGATCAATAAAAAAGCCCCAAAATTCACAACCTGTAGGGTTAGATTTATTGAGGCTTTTTTAGTTTAAAAAACTATTCTGAATCCTCGTCTTTTTCCTCGTCGTCTTTCTTTTCTTCCTCGTCGTCTCCGTTGTTGTTAGGGTCCATAACATTTGTGTCATCGATCATTTTTTGTTTGTCACCCCCTTTACTTTAAGGAGACAACCTACGGTTTTCTCCTTAATATTCCTCTTTCCCTTAGAGGAAAATTTTGTCCAGCAAAGCTTAAGACAAAATTAATTAAAGAATTTCTCTTTACTTATCCTTTTGCCGTGCCAGAAAACATTTAAAGTAATCCGGTGGGACAGGCTAAGATTTGAGCAGCCCGCCTGCCAACGCCTGAAGGCGTAGTCTCTGGCGACAGGGGGAAAGTTATCAAAATAGGACTAACCTTGTCAAGCCCCAAACTAGAACATTGTTCAGTACGGGGTAAAAGTGAGAAATTATTTACTGATTGTGCCAATGTCTATTTTAATTGGAGGACCCATTGTTGAAGTGAGAGTTGCTTTTTTGATTTTAGAAGGACCTATTGCAAAAATTAAAGTCTTTAGATTTTCTTCGAGATCTTTTGATTTTGCGGAAAGTTTCCCCAAAGTTGTGTGAATGATAGGGGCTGTCGGGTCGGTTTTGTACTCAAGGCTT
>MFBL01000027.1:2276-4720 GCA_001774945.1 Candidatus Curtissbacteria bacterium RIFCSPHIGHO2_12_FULL_41_17 | reverse complement strand
ATCACGGTTTGGCTTAAGTTTTCCTGCGGCAATTTCATCGATTGTTTTTTCGTCACCCCAAAGTACTTGTTTATCCTCCGCTAAAGCTTTGGGGGGCGGGTCGCTAAAGACCAATATTTTCTTTTCTTTCTTTTTGGCAATCGGATGCGGGAGGTTTACTTTCCCCTTGATATTTTTGTCGGCAACGTTAAGGTGTATTTCGACAGTCGGATCAAATTTTACGTATGAAGTTTTTGCAAGAAGATCCAATGCTTCTTGTGGAGAGTAAAGTTTTGTACGGTCAATCAACTGGGTTGCCTGATTGTACTTTTTGCCAAGATGATGATGGTGGGTAGATGTACGAGATGTACTAGAAGTACGAGGATCTTGGTCCGCTGGGGAAGGTGGCGGAGTTTGCTTTTGCGGAGAAACTTGTTGATCTTTCGTTACTTCTTCAGGGGCCTCGTCTTTCCCTTTTGTACCTTTCGTACTTTCCGTACTTTTTGTACCTTTTAACTTCACAACGCCGGTCAATTTTTCGGCATGTTTTCTTGCGGTTTTAATCTCCTTTTTGTCGCTTGATAAATCGATTACCTTAATTCTTGTGGTGCCCATGGTAAGTTAAATTTAAAGTTAAAAATTTAAAGTTAAAAATTTTGGAAGCTTACCTTGTAAGCTTTTTATTTTACTTTTTTGTCGTAAAATTTTGAAATTTGAACTTTGCATTTTGAACTATTCGCTCACCTCCACCCCCATGCTTCTTGCAGTTCCTTCTACAATTTTTACAGCGGCATCAATGTTTGTCGCATTAAGATCGGGCATTTTTTCTTCGGCGATTTTTTTGGCCTGATCTTTCGAGAGCTTGGCGACCATATCTTTGCCGGCGGTGCCAGAGCCTTTTTCAAGAGCTGCGGCTTTTTTAATAAGTTCGGCAACCGGCGGTTTTTTGACAATAAAGGAAAATGTGCGGTCTTCATAAACAGTGATAACTGCCGGCAAGATTGTGCCCTTTTGGTCTTGGGTTTTTTCGTTAAAGGCTTTAACAAAATCCATGATCGGCAGACCGTGCTGGCCTAAAGCAGGACCGACCGGAGGAGCGGCCGTAGCCTCCCCGGCGGAGATGTTGAGCTTAATGATAGTCTTGACCTTCTTCATTTTTTGATTACCGCAGATTTATTGCGGATTACCGCGGATTACAGATTTCCGCGGATTTGGCGTCCATATTCGCCTTTTGATTATCAATTTACTGGAACCAAAATTAACCAATAAACCTAACTTAAAATTAGTTCCTTTTAAATAATAAACAAGCTGTACTTCACCGTCTTTTGAAAGGAAGGGAACAGCCTTTATTTCGAGGAGTATTTTACCATCAACGATAAAATCTGGTCTATATACTCCAATCTTTTGGCCATCGTAGATTACATCAAGTGGGTGTTCTTGTGCAAATGAGATTTTATTTTTTGATAATTCGATAGCCAGTGCTCTTGAATAAACATTTTCCTTATGACCAAATCCCAACTGATTGTAAACATTAAAAATACACCCGCGAACTTTATAAGTTAAATCCTTATATAACAAATCTGTGGTCATCTGCAGTAAATCTGTGTAATCATTGCCTTTCGAGCTCCTCAAAGAATGTTTTTGCTAATTGCGCTATTTGTTCTGTAGCACCTATCGGATCTTTCGTATCTGTTAGAAAAACAAAGATATAATTGCTGTTTTTGCCGTAAACGATTCCCGCATCGTGTCGTACACCGTCCAGTTCACCGGTTTTATGGCCGACTTTGGCGTAATTTGGCAAGTATTCGGGAATTCTGTCGTTAATTTTTTGAGCAAAAAGAAGCTGCTTCATTTCCTCCGAAGCATTTGCGCTTACTGCTTTGTTTGAGTAAATACGCTCGAGCAAATCACCGACTGCTTTTGCAGAAACTGTGGGAGAATCTTGGCTAACCAAATCGATATTGGCAAAACCTTCTTTCTCCATAAGACTGTCGATTTGCTGCCAGCCGAGGTATTGGGCTAAAGTCAAGGCAGAGTAGTTGTCGGAAACAGTAATCATCAGTCTTAAGGCTTCAGAAACATTGTAAGAGATTACTTCTTGTTCCCGATCATTTAATTCCTCTTTATTTTGAAGACCCTGCAATGTGCTATCTAGCTCGGTTTTATTGCCGGAAACTGACGTATCTTTTTGAATCCTTCCGTTTTCTAACTCGTCGTAGGTTTTGTACATAACTGCCAGTTTGTAAAGGCTGGCAGAGGGAAATATTTCCTGCGTGTTTATTTCATAAGTTTGACTTCGGTTGAGATCTTTTACATAAACTGCCCAGCGGCCGCTTTGACTTTTAATTGTATTTGTTATAAGCTTGGCGATTTTTTCTTCGGTGTTTTCTTTTGGGGAAAAAATATTCCCGGATCTATGAAAAAAGTTTTCAATATTTTTCTTTTGGGCATTTTGATTAACGTAG
>MFBL01000027.1:377-2218 GCA_001774945.1 Candidatus Curtissbacteria bacterium RIFCSPHIGHO2_12_FULL_41_17 | reverse complement strand
GAAATTTTGGCACGAGGCTAGTTTAACATAGAAAGATTACCACGGATTTTTGGCGGATTTACGCGGATTTGGTGTGTAGAGCAGATCAGTGGTCATCTGTTATAAATCTGTGAAATCTGGTGTTAGAGCTTGGCGACTTGAAGGAAGTCCAACTCCACCGGAGTTTCTCTGCCAAAAATTGATACTAAGACTTTAAGTTTGCCTTTTTCTTCATCCATTTCGGAAATTGATCCCAAAAATTCACTAAACGGCCCGTCAACAATTTTAATTGCTTCACCGACAGAAAAAGTAGTTTTGAATTTTGGTGCTTCCATTTTCATAAATCTTTGAATTGTTAAAACTTCCTGCGGGGGAAGCGGGGTTGGCTTGTTAGAGGTGCCTACGAAGCTGGTTATTCCGGGCGTAGTTCTGACAGCAAGCCAGGTGTTATCGTCCAGAACCATTTTAATTAGAAGATAACCTGGGAAAATTTTTTCGCGGACTGTATTTTTTTTGCCCTCGCGAATTTCAATTTTTTCCTGCGTCGGGACCATAATTTCCAGAATTTTGTCCTGCAGTTTTTGCGATTCAACTCTTTGTTTTAGGGTTGCGGCAACTTTTGCTTCATGACCGGAATAAGTGTGGACCACATACCAGTGGGCGCCCTTTACGTCTTTTGTGGGATTAATGGTGATTAAGGAAGAAGCACTACTTGCCTCTTGCGAGGTTTCTTCTGGTTCAGCTTGTTGGGCCGGTTCAGAGGGTTGAGCAGACTTTGACATATCAGAGGAATCGGCAGATAAGACAGGTTGTGCGTTAGACTTCTGGTCAGTGGGTGTGTCAGTCGGTTGGTTGGTTTGTGTGCCAGAAGTCATGGGATTATCTGATTCACTAGTCTGTTGCTCTTGCGATTTTTCCGGTGGTGAACCTGCCTTGCCGGTCTTCGACCTCCTCGAGTCTGAGCGACCTCGGAGTCGAAGACCTGAGGTCAAGACCGAAGGTCTCAGACCCGAATGGGCAGGCAGGCTGTCCACTGTCAACCCCTCGGCCTGAGCTCGGGGCGATGGCTGTAAACTGTTTTTCTTTTGATCTGCCATATTACCTGATAAACCTTTCTGCTATTTTTGCAAAAATTGCATCGAGTCCGGTAATATATGACCCGACGATAATAGAAACCACGATGACCATAATTGTCAATTTTATGGTTTGGACTCGTGTTGGCCAGATGACTTTTCCCAGTTCCGACTTTGATTCTTTTAGGTAAGTTAACGGGTTAAACGGCATGGAGAGTATCGTATCATGACGGCAATTTTTGGGCAAGTCACGTTCAAGTAAACTGAATGTGACAAGTCATCCTAAAATGCCGTTGCAACTTGTCAAAATGGGGTGTAGACTTATTCTTACTAAAATGGCCAAAAAAGTAAGAAAGGTAGTTATACCTGCGGCTGGGTTTGGGACGCGATTTTTGCCGGCAACTAAGGCTCAGCCTAAGGAAATGCTGCCGATTGTTGACAAGCCAATAATCCAGCATGTAGTGGAGCAGGCAGTCGAGGCAGGAATCGAGCAGGTAATAATTGTTACCGGCTGGCACAAAAGAGCGATTGAAGATCATTTCGACAAGCATTTTGAACTTGAGGCGCGTCTTGAGAAAGACGGTAAACTTGAACTTTTAGCAGAAATTCGAAAAATCTCCAATCTTGCCAATTTTGTCTATTTGCGTCAAAAAGAGCCCCTTGGTAATGGCCATGCGGTTTTAGTAGCTAAAGATGTTGTTGGTGATGAACCTTTTCTGGTGATGTGGGGTGATGAATTTTTCCGGGCAGATCCGCCGGCTGTTAGCCAATTAATTGAAGTTTTTCAAG
>MFBL01000027.1:0-302 GCA_001774945.1 Candidatus Curtissbacteria bacterium RIFCSPHIGHO2_12_FULL_41_17 | reverse complement strand
CACCTGTTCGCGACAATATATTTAAGATTAATAAAATTGTCGAAAAGCCTCAAAGGGATAAAGCCCCTTCAAATTTGGCTACCCACGGGAATTATCTGTTTACTCCGGAAATATTTGAAATACTTGAGGCCTTGCAGCCTGGTAAGGATGGGGAAATTTGGATCGCTGACGCGATTGACAAGCTGATTAAAAAACGTGATGTTTATGCGGTTGAGCTAAAAAATGCCAAATACTATGACTGCGGCGGCAAAGTCGGCTATTTAAAAACAGTAGTCGATCATGGACTGATGCATGAAGACGTC
>MFBL01000026.1 GCA_001774945.1 Candidatus Curtissbacteria bacterium RIFCSPHIGHO2_12_FULL_41_17 | reverse complement strand
TTCGAAAAATCTCCAATCTTGCCAATTTTGTCTATTTGCGTCAAAAAGAGCCTCTTGGTAATGGCCATGCGATTTTAGTAGCTAAAGATGTTGTTGGTGATGAACCTTTTCTAGTGATGTGGGGTGATGAATTTTTCCGGGCAGATCCGCCAGCCGTTAGTCAATTAATTGAAGTTTTTGGAGAGTTTGAAGCCCCGGTTATCGCAGGCGTCAGAATTGCCAAGCAAGACTTGTCCAAATACGGGATTGCCGATGTTTTGCCTGTTCACGACAATATTTACAAGATTAATAAAATTGTCGAAAAGCCGGGGCCGGATAAAGCCCCTTCAAATTTGGCTACCCATGGGAATTATCTGTTTACACCGGAAATATTTGAAATACTTGAAGCCTTGCAGCCTGGTAAAGATGGGGAAATTTGGATCGCTGATGCGATTGACAAACTGATTAAAAAGCGTGATGTTTATGCAGTTGAGCTAAAAAATGCAAGGTACTATGATTGCGGATCTAAAATTTCCTATTTAAAAACGGTTGTCGATCATGGCTTGATGAATGAAGATGTCAACGGAGAGTTCCGCGCTTACCTCAAAAGCCTCAAGCTGTAAGAGTATCACGGGTGGTACTCTTGATTCCCGTGGTACACTTTGTCCATGGCCAAACACTTAGCTATATTTAAGAGTGAAGATGTTGCCAGAATTTTTTCTGGGGTAAAAAAAATCGAAGGCCGGTTTTCGCAGATTAAAATTGCGCCATTTGCTAAGGTTTCTGCCGGCGATACGGTGCTAATTAAAACTCCCGGAGAAAATATAATCGGCCAGTTTTTGGTTGATCGCGTGATTTATTTTGATCATCCAACTAAAGAAGAAATAGAACAATTAAAAAGAAAATATGCCAAATCTCTTTCCTTTTCAAAAACTTTCTGGCTGGATCGGGAGAAGATCAGCTATGTGACTTTAATGTTTATAAAATCGGTCAGTAAATTTATAATTCCTCCACAAATTCCCAAAAAGGATCTGAGGCCTTGGGTGGTGTTAGGGTAAATAGTAAATAGTGAATAGAATAGGTTACCCCAATAGGTTTTTTAGGGTTTAACCTCTAACTATTTTTATTTTTGATTTATCGATTCCAAATTTAATTAGCCTGTTGGCTAATTTTCTTGAGGAAACCGTAATCTTGTCTGCTTGGGAAATTAAAAGTTTCGTAACCAAATTAGGAATGGGAGGATTGTCGAACATTTGAATCCAAAAGAACTTCTTGCCTAAAATCTTTAAGAGTAAGACAGCAGCCATTTGTTCCAGTTTAGGTTTTTCAAGAAAGATGAACTGAGTATTTTTTGATTTTAGAATTTTTTTAAATGTTTTGCCAAAGGAGGATCTTGTTCTAATAGTTAGAAGGTGTGGGTGAATTAACTGCAGTTTTTTTAGATATTTTACATAAGACACATTTTCACTCGAAATTTAAATCAATTGTTTTTTACACCTTGATACCGTCTAATGCAATAGGTCGAAAATAGATCTAATTGTATTTAAATTAATCTGTTTTTTGTTTTACTTCTTTTAGGTATCTGCTAAACTTAAATTAATATATGGAATTTTCTTTTTAGGAGGTGAGGTAGATTGTCGGATCCATCAGATCATCAGGCCTTAATGAGCGATCTAGTTAAAAAACAAATGGTTATGCTTGGGCCAAATCTGGTACTTTCAAAGGCCAGGCAAGTTGCCGGCTTAACTGTTGCTGAAGATGGTACTGTTCAGGCTATAAGCGGAGATCCTCAAAAAGCACTGCAGGATCTTGCCAATACATTTATGGAGCTTTCCGGGCAAATTGCTCAAATGACTTTAAATGCTCTTCTGGAAAAATATCCGGGAGTAAAAAAACCGGACTAATGAGAGGTTACTTTCCGAAAGGAGGTGGCTAAGTTATGCAGGAAGCACTGACTGTTGCCGAAGTGATGGGACCAATGGTAGGGGGATTAATGGTGCATGTGTGGATTGATCTGGCGGTTTTCATTCTGGCTCTTTACTGTGCTGTCCGTTTAGGCAAAGCTAAATTAATTCAGCCTTTTGTTTTAATGATAGGTTTAGGAGCATTGGCAGGATTTTTGTTAATGGTGGCTAGACAGCCTATGTGGATCGCCTCAACCATCAGAAGCATTTTATTTTTTGTTGCAATCAGCTGGCTTGTCTTTATGCTTAGACCTGTTAAAGTTCCATCAAGTCAAGAAAGCGATAGCAAGGAAACTACCCAGTAGTTATGCAGGTTACGATTATTATTGCAGCAATTACCACAGCAAGCGCACTTTCCGGTATAATGGGATATTTTCTAGTGCGTGCCAAACTGCAAGGTGAACTTTCTATTTCCAAAAAAAGGGAAGAAGAACTTGCCAGAAGAGCCTATGAAACCGCTATTTTAAAAGAAATCGGGGATCGGATTGGTTATTCTCTTGATGCTAATAAAATAGTGGAAATTATTAGTGGTTCTTTGGGAAAACTTTTGCCGTATTCAACTGTTTCCCATATGATTTTTGACAAAAAACATGACAAAATTCTTTTTTCAATAAATATTAATGATTCAGTCAGTCATAATTTTATTGCGGATGTTAAGAGAAAGATGATAAATGCAGTTTCCGAAATGCTACAGAACCAAGTTTTGGAAAGTGATATTGACGTGAGTGTTTCGGGTAACGTCCTAAACGACGAGAATAAAGAGCCGGTCAGGTCGTTTTTTAATTTGCCAATTTTTATTTCGGGCAAACTAATTGGTATTATCAACGTTTCTTCAACAACTGCAAATTTATATAACGATGAAAATACGGAAGTTTTGTATCGGATTGCCAGGCTAGCATCTGATGCTGTTTCGAAACTTCAAGAAGTTTTGGAAAACGAAAAAAGCAGGCTTTCGCAGGCAGTTGCTTCTCTCTCAGACGGACTCTTGATGGTAGATAAAAAATTTCAACTGGTACTTGTCAACAAAAAGCTGACAGCGCTTTTAGGGACAATTGCCAATCCAACTCTGTTTGATATTGCTAATTCTTTATCCGGAAAGTTTGACTTAAGAACCAAAATGGAAGAAGCATTTGCCAATGATGCGCCTTTGCCTGCTTTGGAAATTACAGTAAATGATAAGACTTTGCAGGTTGTAACTACAAAAGTTGTCGACAAAAAACTGCAAAAACCGCAAGGTGTAATTGTCTTGTTCCATGACACAACAAGTGCAAAGGCTTTAGAAAAATTACGGGCGGATTTTACTTCGATGATGGTGCACGAACTGAGGGCACCATTAACTTCAATTAAATCGACTACTGAACTGTTAGAGCAAGAAATATCAAAGCTTGGCTCCCAGCAAATTATTAATTATTTAAAGACCATTGATTCTACTTCCAACACCATGCTTGAGTTGGTTAACGATCTTTTGGATGTAGCTAAGATGGAGGGGGGAAAGTTTGATGTAGTCTTAGATGTTGGGGATATTTCGGCAATAATTGCCGAAAGAGCAGAAAGTTTTGTGCCGCAGGCTAAGGCCAAGAATTTAAAACTAACTGTAGATATAAGCAAAAATCTGCCTAAGGCTTACTTTGATAAAGTGCGCATCAAACAAGTTCTTAACAATCTTATTTCCAATGCAATCAAGTACACGCAACACGGCGAGATTACGGTCAGAGCGGTTGCCGAAAATATCAACGGCGATCCTTGTGATATTTTAGTGAGTGTTAAAGATGCGGGGATAGGTATCAGTGAGGCGGAAGGAGAAAAGCTTTTTTCAAGATTCGGCCAGCTGGAACGGGGCAAATTAGCCACTAACGTAAAAAGTTCGGGTCTGGGGCTTTTTATAACTCGCGGAATAGTTGATGCAAGCGGCGGCAGAATCTGGCTTAAGTCGGAAGGTGAAAACATGGGCAGTACTTTTTATTTCACGGTACTTTTGGCGGAAAACATTAAAAAAGGCCGGGATAAGACGAATCTGGCTCCCAGCAGATTTTCTACTACCAAAGTTGCCCATGGTTAGATTGGGGGTTTTGGGTTTGGCGGGGATAGGTGATAAAATAATACTGGTAGGTCAAGGAACTATATTAGATGGCTAAAATTTTCGTTGTCGAGGACGATGTAACTCTTGCCCAAATCTATAAACAGAATTTGGAATCAGGCGGTCATGAAGTGGCGATAATTGGAGATGCAAAAGCAGTCGCCGAAATCCGCTTGCAGAAACCGAATTTAGTCCTTCTTGATATCCTGATGCCGCAGGTTAACGGGCTTGATATTTTGAGGGAAATTAAAAATGATCCTGCGACCGCCGATATTCCGGTATTGCTTCTGACTAATGTTGCCGAAAACGAAAGCATTGCCAAAGGACTGGAATACGGGGCATACGGCTATCTTCTTAAATCCGAAACAACACCGAATGCAATTCTTTCACGAGTAAACAGAACGTTGGAAGAAACAGCTCCTCCCACACCTTAAAAATGGCCAAGATATTTATCGTTGAGGATGACCTTAAAATTGCTAATATTTATAAAACACGCCTGGAAGAAGATGGACATTTGGTCGAGATAGTTAATGATGAAGAGGCATTTTCCAAAATCCAAAGTGAGAAACCCAACGTAGTTCTTCTTGATATTCTAATGCCTAAAGTAAACGGTATGACAATACTGCGCCAGTTAAAGGAGGATCCCGAACTTGAGGATGTTCCGGTTCTAATTCTGACTAACGTTGAAGATGCCAATGAGGTTTCCGCGGCAATTGAACTGGGAGCTAGCGGTTATCTAGTGAAAGCGGAAACGAATTTGGATACACTTTCACGAAAAATTAAAGAGGTTCTGGAATCTTCCGGTATAGGCTATGGTGTTAAGAGTTAATTTATTATCCCGCTGTTAATGTTTTTCCCAAGAGATATCATTAAGGTTTTAAAGAAAGGAGAGTGATAGAAAAAGCAATTAGTGCTAAAAATTAATGGCAAATAAATTATTTGTTGGTAGCCTACCATTTGCGACAACTTCTGATGAGCTTAAGGAACTGTTTGCCCAGGCAGGAGAAGTAGCAGAAGCAAATATTGTAACCGATAAAATGACAGGAAGATCCCGTGGTTTTGGTTTCGTAGAAATGGCAAAGGAAGAAGATGCGAAGAAAGCAATTGAAAAGTTAAACGGTAGTGATGTCGGCGGTAGAAAAATTTTCGTAGCAGAGGCCAAGCCGCAAGCACCAAGAAACGACCAATAATTCAAAAACACTCAGTTGGTCAAAAATTTGAAAGAGGAAAGAGCTTTGCTGAATGAGTTAGAATTGGCGTCCAATTCCTCACTTGTTGGTGCGACACTGGAAATTACCCAGACGATATTGTCTTTTAAAATATAAATCCTTTGGGCATAAAATGGACCGGGGATATTGCTTTCTTCAAGAATCTTGGCAGCTTTGGCGCCGTCAACTTGCAGATTTTCGACTTTGGTAACTGTGGCATCAATAACAATGTCGCCCTGATTGGGATTTTCTATTTTTGTATTCGGCTTTGCGTCATAAATTTTATTAAAAGCACTCACCGCATCAAAATCCGGGCCGGAAAGGTTTTTGGTTATCCGAACGTAGGGTGCAAAGGGATCACCTTTGTTCTTTTTTGCCTCGAAGGAGACATTGCTAGTTTCCTCATGAGGGATCCACTCTTTTGGATAAGTTATAGAAAACCCAAGCTCTTTGCTTGTAAAAGTTTGCCAGCCGTTTTGATTTATACTTTTTGGTTTTTGGGAAATGCCGATTGTGATTGCCAAAAGGATTGCTAAGGCTATCAGAATTAAAAATACAATGATCTTTTTCATTTAACTTAT
>MFBL01000025.1 GCA_001774945.1 Candidatus Curtissbacteria bacterium RIFCSPHIGHO2_12_FULL_41_17 | reverse complement strand
AGCGCCTGCATCGCGAGCAGATTGTCGCCCCAGATGAGGCGGTTCATTTTTTGCTTGCCTGCCTGTGCGCGCTCGCACGCAGACAGGTCAAGCTCTTCCTCCCTGCCCGCCGAAGCCTCGGCGTAGGCGGGGCCAAGAAGCGTATCGCGGAACGACATCGGTAACTGCCCGGCAGTTTCGGGATTCGGAATCACCACCTCGGCGGTTTGAAATTCAATGTCTTTTGGGTTTGGCGCGCGCCGGGGCTTTGAATCCCACACAATCCTCGCCGAATCTTTTTTACGATGCCCACCTGCCGTAGCGCGGGCAGGTATGCCGTTATTGTTCATAAGTTTCATTTGATCATATCATCTACTACGCTCACTTTAAAAAATGGTGTCTTTGATGAGCGCCCTAAATCTATCAAGGAGGGTCTGATTCTTTTCGTTTGTGATGAATGTGAGGTTAGAATGCATAACGTAATGATCCCACAAAAAACGGCTTGGGGCAAGGAAAAACGTGGACCAAATGCTGCATTTGGTCCACATGGCTTATTGAGGTTCGGGGACAGTGAGATTCGGCTCTCTTTCTGAAAGAGACCTGATTGATTAAGAAATTTACTGGACAAGAGGCGAAGAGGTTGGACTCTGCCGCTTGAGGCGGCGATGGGCGCGGACGATGAGGATGAGGCTGATGAGAATAAACAGCCCGCTTAAAAACATTGTTAGGCCTTCCCTATCCTTTCCGCGGCCGTAAAAATCAATCAGGACAAGACTGCTGGGTTCAAAGATCACTAACACGGCGGCGATGGGAAGATATATGCGGGCGAACTTTTTCCAAGTGACAAAAACTGGCTCGGCAAGGAAATAGAGTGCTATAAGGAGAATAAATGAAATGATTGAGAATAGACCAAGAAACTGCTGTATATCGTCGAGCTTGCGGTAATTGAGATTCTCAAAAAATACCGTAATGACGAATCCCAGTGCCGCAATTCCAATCAGCCAGAGTATTTTCTTCTTGTAGCCCATAAGAGCATTATAGCAGTGAAGCCCTTATCGTTTCAATAA
This sequence comes from Candidatus Curtissbacteria bacterium RIFCSPHIGHO2_12_FULL_41_17, assembly GCA_001774945.1. GTDB lineage: Bacteria > Patescibacteriota > Microgenomatia > Curtissbacterales > GWA2-41-24 > 2-12-FULL-41-17. The sequence continues at coordinate 4,374 of MFBL01000025.1, read as the reverse complement.
TCTGGATAAGTGCTTTGGCGTCTGACGGGTTAATGAGGAATTTGGGGAAGTTCTGTAGCTGTTTCACCAAACCTTTAAGGATACCGTCGGCTACTTTCGTCAATCCTTTGTCGAGCAACTTTTCTACTGCTTCGATCTGTTTGATAATTCCATTCTTGAGACCTTTCTGAATGGAGAGCGTATTCACTAGATCTGTTGTGAATTAGTTCAAACTGATAAAATAGAGATAGGTCAAGGTCTCAAAAACAAAGCAATTTTTAAAAATCAAACAAAAACCAATATGATGTCCGTTGAAAAAGTCCTCAAACGGGATCGGCTCTGCCGCGCCCTCACCGGGCTGGCTCCGCAAGAGTTCCGCGATCTTCTGGCGGTATTCGCCGCCGCCCTGGCACAGGCGGCCATGGACGCCTATCTCACCGACCCTCATCGGAAACGCAAGCCTGGCGCGGGCAGGAAACTATTCGCCAAGACTGCGGAAGAAAAGCTCTTCTTCATCCTCTTATACTACCGCATCTACCCCACCTTCGAGGTCTTAAGCTTCCTCTACGACCGCGATCGCGGCAACGTCTGGCACGCTTACGACGCCTTGAGCCCCGTTCTGGAATCGGCCCTAGGGAAGAAACTGGCGCTGCCGAAGCGGCAGATCAAGTCGGTAGAGGAGTTCTTTGAGGCCTTTCCCGAAGCAAAGGAGGTGTTCCTCGACGGCACCGAGCGCCCGATCCAGCGGCCGAAGAATGCGGAGAAACAGACCGCCAACTACTCCGGCAAGAAGAAGCGCCACACCAAGAAGAATATCATTCTATCCACCCGGAAGAGGCGGGTGGGATACGTGAGCCCAACCATCAAGGGCGAGGAACACGACTTCCAGATCGTCAAGGACACCCGTCTTCCCGACCACATCCCCAAAAAGGTGCGGATCAGGATGGATGCCGGCTTTCAGGGATTCCTCAAGGAGTTCCCCGGCCACGCCGTGTCCATGCCTCGGAAAAAGCCCAAAGGCAGGCCATTGTGCAAGACTTTCAAAGAACAGAATCGCCGCAAGAGCCGCATTCGGATACTCGTGGAGCACGCCATCGGCGGGGTCAAACGCTTCCGGATCGTAGCGGATGTATTCCGCAACAAGCAGGAGAATGCTGACGACAGGGCCATGCTCATTACCTGCGGACTTTGGAACTACCATCTGGATGCAACCAGCTGCTAACTCCAGAATCTGGAGGAACATGTTTGCGTGAAAATATTATTTCGCAACTACTCTAATGAATATGTGCTCATTATCGAGCTCAACCCCCATCCGTTGCCATGGATCACCAACGTAAATAATATCTTTACCTTCAGGGAAAAGTTCTTCCTTGGGGATACCTGTTTCTTGCTCAAGTCTTTCCGGAGTACGTCCGGTTAACGACTTAGAGGAGGGGTCAACTTCAAAAACTGTATCAGCTACAGCATGGCGGTTTTCCTTTGTTTCGTTATCAAATTCTGATTGCCCAAGCTTCTCCCCATCTTCAACATCAGATTCCCACAATTCCAATTCGATCGCTTCCTTATCGGAGATACTTTGTTGAAATTTACGTTCGGACATATCACCGCGGGTTAAAAGTAGCACATACGTCAAACTCGTAAAGATTTCTATTAGAATTTCTTTTTCGGATAATCTTTACTTCAATGTTTCTAAAACCAAGCTTTTGCATCATATCTTGATAGGCCTCCTCAATGGGTACCAAATGTCCATAAAATGACGAGTTACCTACAATATAATGCACTTCTGCCCCGGAATTTAATACCTGTATGAGCGATTTAAAATGATTCCACATGTCCATCAAATATTTCTCCACATACTTTGAGAGGATCATGCCATTCTTATTCTTGCCTTTTGCAATATCACCGAGCAACACTCCTATTTTGGAAGGAATCACTTTTTTTTCTTGATTCTCCCAATTATTGAGCTTACTCGTTGCCGAACCCCATGTACCACCGATAGTTTTCCAATCGAGTTCGCCCGCATCTTTACCGTTTTCTAAATAATCGAGCCAGTACATATATGGTCTAAGTTCTCTAATATATGAAATTCTGTTCGCATAAGGTGGTGACGTTATCACTAAGTCAAATTTTTTTTCATGAAAGATATTATGCAATTCCAGTGCGTCTCCTTGTAAAATTTCTGATTTATTAGATGGGTTTTTAAAAGCAGTTTCTATTACATAAGAAAGGCTCCTATTAAAAACATCCGCATAATTTACTAAGTGATTACCAAATAATGAGTTAGAAGGCCATTTCTTGAAAGACATAGACTGGTGATTAAATGAGGCGTTAGAAATAAGAATGAGTGTTCGACAAAAGGCAATTTGTAAAAGGTCTGTCGCTTTTTTCCTCCCACAGAATTCACTGATCCCCCGCTTGAGTTTTGCAAGAAATACGAGTGCTTCTTCCCCCCACCATCTTTCAATATTATGAAGATTGGGAAAATCAGTAGGTTCGTATTTGTTATTTCTTAGTCCTTCTGTAATTTCCAACCCAACTGCACGCATCCTCTCAAGTAATGCCTTGTCGTATATTTCCGTCTTCACTTTTCCCAACCATACAGAAAAAGGATTTAACTCAACCGTTGAAGCCTCAAATCCCTTATAAGCCGCACATAGCGCAGTAGTCGATGTCCCTGCAAAGGGATCCAAAATCGACTTATCTGTCGGCTTGCCTGCGAGAATTTCTTCTACCAATTTCACAGAATATGCAGGGGTTAGACGCAACCAACCATGCCTACCTAAACCGTTATTATACTTGAAGGTATAATACGAGTTTTGATTGACTTTACAATCATTTTTCATCGGTAGTAAGTAAGGAACGCAAAATAAGATCGACCTCATGTTGAATCACCGTACTATTTCTTTCGAAGAATGTCACTAAATTATAACCTATTATCTCATTGAGAAAATCGTAAACAGAGGTATATGGATCATTCTGACCAAAAGAGCCTTTTAGCAGGACCCATTTTGCATTTGTATACCGTAAAGCGATATCAGTATCAATTTGTAAGGAAAGAACAGCAACGCAAGGTAAATATGTTTTAGTGTATGCGGTTGCTGCGTTTGTCAAATCAGCGTTCTGCCTTTTTGAATCTTTACTCTTGTAACCTTGCCTTACCTCAAACACAATACCCGAAAGAGACTGAATTATCCTCTGATCGACACCAAGCGCCCTCGCGGTCGTTTGAATCCATTGCGATATTTTCTCTTTCTTTTTCTGATCCTGAACCTTGTCTAAAGGGATCCGTGCATCAAGAGATAATTTTCTTGTCACTTTCCTCCTTCCTGTTTCAGGAACTTCATATGACCATATCACATCCTCTTCTGTTAGTCCTAAATTGTCAACCAATATTTGCCTGAAAAGTCTTTCAGCACCGATTCCTATTTGCCGATAAACGCTTGTCATTCCTCCTGCAGCCTTATGAGCTGCATACATTAGAGGGTTATCCAATCCCATCCAGTGATAAAAATGGTCTGTTCGGTACATCGCCTGAAATTCCTTTAAAGCAATACCTGAAGAAGCTCCCTGTCCTAACTTGGGCTTATAGCGTGCACATACCCTAATCGGGTCGAGTATTAGATTTAAATATTCGGTGTTTTTATTCATATGGTCCAAAGTCATGATTGTAAGTCATTATGCTACAATGATCCCACAAAATGTGGCCGAGATCAAGGAAAATAGCAGGAAAATCACGGAAACGATAAACCCGCATTTACCTGGTTAATGCGGGTTTAGGGTAGCTACAGAATCCAGCTACATTCCCGGGATATAGCCGGAATGGTTCAAACGGGCTTCTGGTCGCCGGCGGGAAAGGGCGTGGTCTTCGTTTGCCGCTTGAGGCGACGATGCGCGCAGACGATGAGGATAATGCTTGCGATGACGAAGATCACGCTAAAGAATGTCGTGAAAAATTCAGCGTCGGTATTGAAAAGATCGCTGCCGCTAGCTCTGTCACCCACCGCAAGGACTAGCGCGATCGGGATGTAGATCCGTGCAAATTTGAGCCAGGAATTGAAAATTTGTTCAGGGAGAAAATGAAGTATCATTAAAAGGATAAACGAAATAACCGCAAATAACTCAAAAAAGAATCCGACATTATCAAATACCGGATTTATATAGTAAAGTGCTATAGAAACCGCGAAGCTCACTACCGTTCCCCCTATCAACCAACGTATTTTAACCTTATAGCTCATAAGATGATTATACCATCGAAGCCCTTATCGCCTCAATAATTTGGATCAGTGCTTGCGCGTCCGAGGGATTAATGAGGAACTTTGGATAGTTCTGCAATTGCTTCACCAGTCCTTTGAGGACTCCGTCGGCTGCTTTGAGCAGACCTCTGTCAACCAGCTT
>MFBL01000024.1 GCA_001774945.1 Candidatus Curtissbacteria bacterium RIFCSPHIGHO2_12_FULL_41_17 | reverse complement strand
CGAAATCTCTCCCGGCTCTGCTTTCTGGCTTCCGAAGGGAATGATTATTTTCAAGGAACTTGAAAAATTGATCCGTTCGGTTATAGACAACCGTGGATATCAGGAAACATCTACGCCCATAATTGTTAAAAGCAAACTTTTTAAGAAATCCGGCCATTGGGAATATTTCAAAAATAATATGTTCAACTTCAAGGTCGAAAGGGAGGAGTATTCCATTAAACCTATGAACTGCCCCGAATCAACAGTTATTTTTGCTTCAAAAACCCGTAGCTACAAAGACCTGCCATTACGTCTTTCCGAATTTGGAAGACTGCATAGAAATGAAAGGTCCGGTACGCTAAACGGAATGTTCAGGGTACGTCAGTTCGTCATGGATGATGCCCATGTCTTCTGCCGTCCCGATCAAATCCAGTCGGAAATAGCCCAAATGCTGGATATAACTTTAGAGCTTTATCAAAAACTGCAGCTTCCGGTCGCTTTCGGCTTAGCTACAAGACCGGAAAAAGCCATGGGTAGTAAAGAATCCTGGAACAAGGCCGAACAGCAGCTAGCTGACGCACTTAAATCTCACAAAATAGATTATAAAATTCTCAAAGGTGAAGGTACTTTTTACGGTCCTAAAATCCATATCGACTTTAAGGATTTTTTGAACCGGCTCTGGACCATGGCGACAATCCAAATAGATTTCCAAATTCCCCAAAGAATGGGACTTGAGTACATTGACAAAGATGGTAAGGCGCAAAGGCCCGTTATGATCCATCGTGCCATTCTTGGAACCCTTGAGCGTTTCGTAGGTATCATCACAGAACAATATCAGGGCGCCTTTCCTATATGGCTATCTCCGATTCAAGTCATTGTTCTGCCGCTTTCTGATAAATTTACAGGTTATGCCCAAAAAGTTGCAGACGACCTAAAGCTGGCCGCAATCAGAGTCGAGGTTGACGAGAGAAATGAAACTTTACAGGCGAAAATTCGAAACGCGGCTTTGCAAAAAATTCCATATGTTCTAGTTGTTGGAGCCAGGGAAAAAGAAACCGGCACGGTATCAGTTAGAACAAGAGACGGAAAAGATCTGGGGCAAATGAACCTTGAAAAATTCATCGAAAAAATTAAAAGCGATATTGCTAACAAATCATAGATCATGTTAATATCTCAGAACTTGCAAGCGGAGGTTAGAAGTAAAGAAATTTTATAAATTTAATCATCAGATTACGGCCCAGGAGCTGAGGGTTATCGCAGAAGATGGAAAGCAGGTAGGGATTATGCCTCTTTCGGAAGCTCTCAAAAAGGCCCAAGGCCTGGAATTGGATTTAATTGAAATCGCACCCGACGCCAAACCTCCTGTTGCTAAATTAATAGATTTTAAGAAGTTCAAATATCTTGAACAAAAAAAGGAAAAAGAAGCAAGGAAACATACAAAACAGACAGAACTAAAAGAAGTACGTTTCTCGCCGTTTATAGGGGAACACGATTTAAACACTCAGCTGGAAAGAGTAAAAAAATTTCTTTCAGAGGGGGATTTAGTTAAAGTTTCGATAATATTTACTGGGAGACAAATGGCCCACACCGAATTTGGCCCAAAGCTTCTTTTAAGAATAATGGCAGAACTTGCAAATGTAGCAGAAAAGGAGAGAGAGGAAAAATTTGAAGGCAGAAGGTTGGTAACAACATTAAAACCTGCGCAAAAGCCATCAAAGAAAAAACCAAATGAAACTAAAGACGAAAAAAGCAGTTCTTAAAAGATTTAAAGTGACAAAAACAGGCAAATTTATTAGAATGCGCCAAATGGCAGGCCATCTAAAAGCGGCTAAATCAAAGTCTGCCAAATCACGATATAAACGCCGCGCTTCTGTCTCAAAACCCGATAAAAAGGTAATCGAAAAACTATTGCCATATGCGAGTTAAACGGGGAGTTACCTCCCACAAAAGACACAAGAAAATTCTGAAACTTGCTAAGGGGTACAGGGGCGGCAGATCTAAACTCATAAAACAAGCAAAAGAGGCGACGGTCCATGCAGGTGCCGATGCTTACCGGGGTAGAAAAGGCAAAAAACGTGACATGAGATCGCTATGGATTATTCGCATTAATGCGCAACTAAGAACTCATAATCTTTCTTACAGTCAATTCATCGGCAAATTAAAATCACAAAAGATAGAAATCGACAGGAAAATTCTTGCTCAAATTGCACTTGAGAATCCTCAGATTTTTAACAAGCTTGTTAAAAAGATAGCTTGACAAGTTGATTTTCACTTGCTATAAACTTCCGAAGGCTAAAAGCAGTTCGGCCCTGAGCTCACTGCCGAAGGGCCCTCGGTATTGTATTTTAAGTTTACATGAGCTCGCAGAAAACCCTAACATTTTATGCTTTTATCCCTCGAAAGTATGTATTCGCTTTTTTGCATTCATCCCTACGCTAAGAGCGTAAGGTTTTCTGCAAAGCGAATATAAGTTTGACCGCCTCTCGTTCTTAAAGCATTTTTTAAGTCCGAGAGGTTTTTAATGACAAAAAACTTCTGCCTTCGTTATAATTAGCTCCATATGGATCAAAACATCCGCAAGACTTTTGACTCTACCAAGGCGAAGGTCACATCGGTCAAAGTTTTAAAAGATCTGCAGCAAGTTTACATTGAAACTTTCGGCAAAGGTGGTCAATTTACTAAGCTAACTAAAGAAATTTCCAAACTGCCAAAGAGAGATCGACCAAGGTTTGGCAAGCTTATTAATGTCGCCAAGAAAAATCTAGAAACTGAATTTGCAAGAAAAAGAAGCGAACTTAAAAAGGAAAAGTCGCAAGGGTACATTGATGTTACTGCCCCGGGCAAAAAAAGAGCCCTCGGCCACCTTCATCTGGTTTCTCAGGCTATAGAAGAAATCGTTTATATTTTCCGACAACTAGGATTTCATTTACAAAGCTACCCTGAAATAGACTGGGACTGGTATGTTTTCGAATCGCTTAATATGCCTAAAAACCATCCGGCGAGAGATGACTGGGAAACTTTTTTTGTAAAAAGTTCTCTAAAACCCAAACTCGGAAGCCTTGTTCTGACTCCCCATACTTCTAACGGACAAATACGGGAAATGGAAAGACTTAAACACCCTCCAATAAGAATGCTCAATGTCGCCAGATGCTACAGAAGACAAATTGATATTTCTCATACCCCAATGTTTCACCAATTCGAAGGGCTTTTAATTGACAAAAACGTTTCGATTCCCACTTTAAAAGGTACTTTTGATTATTTCACTACAAGATTTTTCGGTCCACAAAGGATAACAAGACTCCGCCCTCATCATTTCAGATTTACAGAACCGTCATTTGAGGTCGACGTCACTTGCTCGATCTGCTCGGGGCGTGGATGCCGTCTTTGCAAAGACGGCTGGCTGGAACTTGGCGGAGCGGGAATGGTCCATCCCAAAGTTTTAAAAAATGGCAAGATTGACCCCTCCGTATACAGCGGATTTGCTTTTGGCTGGGGAGTGGAAAGAACAATTGCTATGAAAACAGACGTAAATGATATAAGACTTCTTTATCAAAACGACATTAGATTCCTAGAGCAATTTTAGATGAATATTAAGGTACCCGTTTCCTGGCTTAGAGAATATTTAAAAACAGATGTTGCTGCCAAAACCTTAGCCGGTTATCTTTCGCTTTCCGGGCCTACCATTGAACGCTTGGAAAAACAAAAAGACGAAATAATCTTTGAAGTCGAGGTTACCAGCAACAGATACGACATGGCTTCTATCTTCGGTTTAGCCAGGGAAGCAAACAGCATACTTTCTTATCGGGGTGAAAAATGTCAACTTGTCCCGCCAAAAGGCCTAAATTTAATTCTGGAACCGGACATAAGTTCCCCTCTGCCGCTTGACGTTGTTATCAAAAACAAGTCGCTCTGCCCGCGCTTTACGGCAATCGTTGTCGATAACGTCAAAATAAAATCTTCACCGGCTACTATCAAAAACCGCCTGCAGAAATCAGGTATTAGAGCAATCAACAATATTGTTGATATTTCCAACTATATAATGCTTGAGCTTGGACAACCCATGCATACTTTTGACTATGACAAAATCAAAAAAAATAGAATGATTTTAAGAGAATCAAAAGAAGGCGAAAAAATAAAAACTTTAGACGGCCAAATTCGCAAACTCCCGCAGAACGCTATAGTTATCGAGAACGACCAAAGACTTATTGACCTCTGCGGCATAATGGGAGGCGAAAATTCGCAAATCACAAAACGCACCAAAAGAGTTGTCCTCTTTGTCCAGACATATAATCCAATTAATATTCGCAAAACCACCCAAGTCTTATCTTTTAGAACCGAAGCGGCCGCAAGATTTGAAAAAGGGGTTGATATAGAAGCAATACCCCAAGCGTTGGCAAGAGCAGTTTACCTTGCTAAAAAAATTGCCGGCGCCAAAATCGCCTCGGAACTTACGGACATTTACCAAACAGCAAACCCTTCGATCGCACTCAGGGCAAGCAAGAAACAGGAAACAAGTTTAGCGATCAGTAAACTTAATAGTTATCTGGGAATCGATATCAAGATAGAGGAAGCGCAAAAAATTTTAAATCTTCTGGGTTTTTCTGCAAAAATCCAAAATCAGACAATCTTGGCAACCGCTCCTTCCTGGCGAACCAGCGACATCCAAGATGATGTCGATTTAATAGAAGAAATTGCCAGAATTTACGGCTACTGGCGACTGCCTTCAAAACTGCCCTCCGGCATTGTACCGGATGTACCAGAGTCCGAACTTTCAAAAGTAATCGACCTCAAAAAAGCCCTAAAGTTTTTGGGTTTAACAGAAGTTATGACTTATTCAATTATTTCAAAAGAATTATTGTTCCTCACAGATACCGAAGAAAAAAATGCCATTGCGCTGGCCAATCCCTTAACTTCCGAATGGCAGTTCATGCGCCCGACGCTTTTAGTTTCACTTGTCAATGTTATCGCCAAAAACCAAAACTTAAAATCTGATATTAAAATTTTTGAGGTTGCCAAAACTTATCTAAAAACCGAAAATGAACTGCCTAAACAGGATTTAATGTTCGCCGCAATTTTCCAAAATAGCACTTTTTACGAGATAAAAGGTTTTATCGAGAATATCTTTGCGATTTTAGATAGGGATGCTAAATGGCAAAAACTGGAAAAAGAAGATGAACTTTTTGAAAAAGACCAAACAGCCCAAATAACTGTACTGGGACAAGAAATAGGCAGGGTCGGCATTTTGAATTCGAAAGTTTCTGATCACTTTGCCATCGCTGGACAGCTGGCGAGCTGCGAGATTAATCTTACGAGGCTTTTTGACTCACCCCAAATTCTTAACACTTATAAGAACATACCTAAGTATCCGCCGGTAATTGAAGACATTTCTGCCATCTTTGATTCTAAAGCTCCGGTTGGTGAAATTGTTGCGGAAGTTAAAAAATCCGGCTCGCCGCTAGTTAAGAAAATTGAAATTATCGATGTTTTTGAAGATGAAAAAATTGGCACTGGCAAAAAATCAGTTACCCTCAGGTTAACTTATCAGCGATCAGACCGAACACCGACTCAAAAAGAGGTGACGCTAGTGCGCGAAAAAATATCCGCGCGACTTACCAAAACCTTCCGTGCCCAAATTAGGAAATAAAAATGAAACTTTTACTAACCTCCAACGGCCTATGCAATAAAACCATTGCCAATGCTCTTTTGGATCTTCTTGGTAAAACATTTGCCAAAACAAACCTTGCCTTTATCCCAACCGCAGCCAATGTCGAAGAAGGGGATAAACGGTGGCTTATTGATGATCTTTCAAACTGCAAAAAGCTTGGTTTTGCTTCAATCGATATTGTAGATATCTCTGCGCTTCCTAAAAATCTCTGGCTGCCAAGACTGAAACTGGCAGATGTTTTGCTTTTCGGCGGTGGCAACACGTTTCACTTGATGTACTGGCTTGAAAAATCAGGTTTAGCAAAAATTTTACCTAGTATGCTTAAAACCAGAGTATATGTGGGAATTAGCGCAGGAAGCATGATAGCAGGACAAGCTATTTCTTTAAGCCAGTCAAAAAAGCTTTATTACCCAGAACTTAAAAGTTTATATCAAAATGAGCACGGCTTGGAACTTGTCAACTTTCATATCCGCCCACACCTGAACAGTAAGTTATTCCCAAATATAAGAAAAGAAACTCTTGAAAAACTTGCAAAAGAAATTAAAGGGGCCATTTATGCAATCGATGATCAAACAGCAATAAAAATCGATGGCAGCAAAGTGAAAGTGGTCGGCGAAGGAAGATATTTAGTTTTCAACAAAACCTAATTCATGGAAGGGTATAAACACCTCAAAACTTTTATTCTCGCAACGGTCATTCACGATCTGACAGTCGAATTCCTAAAACGGTACATAGACAAAAAATCAAGAACTTGGGACCAAATGGAACAAGCCGCGCGTTCAGGGAAACAGAATATTGCGGAAGGCTACACAATGCAAAGCCTGGAAACTTATATTAAGCTCTGCGGTGTCGCCGAAGGCTCAATAAAAGAGCTGGCAACAGACTACGAAGATTTCCTAAGGCAAAGAAAGCTATCCATCTGGGACAAACAAGATGAAAGAATTAGGGTTTTTAGGGATTTTAGGGCGGTTTGGGTTAAACCCAACGTCCCCAACATCCCCAATCTCCCTAAAGATCCCGGAAAAGCAGCCAACATGCTTTTAACTTTCTGCCAGATGGAGACTTTTCTTTTGAAAAAGCAAATAGAAGCTCTAAAGGCAAAATTTGTTAAAGAGGGTGGATTCCGCGAAAATCTTTTTAAAAAAAGATTAAATGAACTAAAC
>MFBL01000023.1 GCA_001774945.1 Candidatus Curtissbacteria bacterium RIFCSPHIGHO2_12_FULL_41_17 | reverse complement strand
ACAATCCAAAACGTCAATAAAATTTTAGTAATCGACAACAAGGGAATCGTCGATTCAGGAACACCCCAGGAACTTGCCAAAAAACCCGGCATCTACAGTGATTTATTGCGCTATCAAATCGAAGGCAATAAAAAATTACTTAAGAAGTTTGAAATTTACTAATTTAGGCCAGCTTAGCCGTGTGCGTCAGAATATTGCCCCAAGTCATTGCTTTTTCTGCCCAATCATTTTTATTTTTTTGAATTTTAGCTGATTTTAATCTCTTAAACTCCCTGATGAATTTCGCCAGAACCGGTTCAAAATCTTCAGATACCTTCGATTGTCTAACCTCTTTAATATAACCTTCTGTCTGCTCGAGGAAAAAATTTATCAGCTTTTCTTTCTGTTCGTATGAATCGGCAGCCCAATTTGCAACCCGTGCTAGGTTAACTGAGATGTCCATTACCCGGTCTTTTACATTAACTGGGCTTTTCATTATATTAATAATTCCTTAACAATTTTATCAAACTTCTTGCGAATTTCCTCAGACATTATTTCTCGGCTCATATTGCTTTGATTTGGACGTAAATTAATCATTGAATTATAATCAATCTCACCCGATTTAACATCCACCCCGCCACCCCAAAGATTTGCTTGTATTGAACCATCTTCCAAAAGTTTTTGCTCGGCATCAAAATGTCGTTCTCCCCCAGCAGCCAAAATTTCCCTCTCAACATCGACTACGACTTTGATATAAATTCCGTCAAAATCCTCCGCCGCTTTTTTGATTAACTCTTCATTTGCCTTCGACTTAACAATTACCAGCATGAACAACATTATATCAGAGGAAAATTTGAAATTTACTAATAACCGCTGGAGGCCTGGATACAGGCAGCTTTGGCTGCAGGATCGGTAATTTGATCACAAGCGGAAGAGTCTTGATTTTGCCCGCCGGACGCAGGCGTTTGCTTCATCATCTCGCTCAAATCGGTAAACTGGATATCAGGAGGGATTGAAAACTTGGAATTGTCAACTCCCCACGAAGAACAATCCATATCTACTTCCTTATCGATATCAACCGACTCGGAAGTCGGGCTTGCCTTAGCCTCGGTTTGGTCAACCTTGAACTTTACACCCTGCTTGGCCTCCGAAGACCAGGAATAGATATATGCTTCATCCGAAATCATATGGCTTTCTATCGCTTTGCCGCTGACCATCATGTTAAAATCGCCCCGCATCTTTTGCCCGGAAACGTAAATTTTGCCTTCAGCAGTTTGGTCGGCAGACGGATATTTGACAGTACACGTCACGTTTTTACCGCCGGAAAGCAGACTTTTAATTGAGCTTTTAATGCCACCGGTTTCTGATTTTTGTTCCTGGGAAGTTACGCTTGGTTCTTGTGGAGCTTGGGATTTCTTATTTAGGAAAAAATATCCACCAACTAAAACTGCTATTATAATTGCGGCCCCTACGGCAATCAAAGGTGTTGACTTTGGCATTCGAAGAAGTATACTAGGGCAAATTTAATAAATCAAGGAGTTATTTTAGGTATCTGTCAAAAAATTCCACTGACCTTTCCATAGCAAGATTAAAATTTGCACTCAAATTATGATCGTCGCCCTCGTATGTAAATAGTTCGGCAACTTTTCCTGTCGCTTGCATCTGCTCTGCAAGTTTTGTAGAGAAATTAACGGGAACAGAAACATCTGCTGTTCCGTGATGCAACTGCAGTGGACCGGAGATATCCGAAAGGTAAGCATTAGCCGATATCGAATTCCAAAAATCTGGGTTCTGTTGGGGTGTACCAAACAATTCCGTTAATTGCTGTCTCCAGCGTCTTGCGCCCGAAGGCAAAGGAGCCGGTGAAAAACTGGGCCTTCTCCAGTTATTTAAAAGGTCGCCATAAGAAGCAACAACGCCGGCCCAAATCACTCCCGCCTTAACGTCTTGTGAAACAACCATACTTCTCAAAGTGATGTAGCCACCCATACTGTGCCCCCACATACCGATTCGATTTGTGTCTACTACAAATCGTCCTGAGCTTGTCGAAGGATCTCTTAATTTTTTAATTGAAGAAACAGCGTTTAGAACGTCAATAGTGTAACCAACAGAACCATAAGCCCCGCTTGCTTCACCCTCCGAATCGCCGTGACCCCTAAAGTCCGGCTTTATAACCACATAGCCGTTTCTGGCAAAACCGTCAACGTAGGCAACATATTTTTCATCTGTTCTGTAGTCTGTTGGCCTAATGTACCCGTGGTTAAAAACAATCGCCGGCCAGCCGCCATCAGGAGGACTGCCGTTTGGCACAGTTAAAAGTGCATAAATTTTTAAGCCTTCTGATTTGTAAGAAGCAATATATCTTTGATAATTTGACCCGGCCGAAAGAGTTTGCTCAATAGCTATGTCGCTTCCGGGATAATTTCCACGGCGTAATGCTTCAATTGTTAAAGAATAAGGACTGTTCACCACTTCGCCCTGATCGATATTCTGATTAGTAATTTCGGCCGTGGGAAATTGGCCGTCAAGAGATTTTTGGTAGACTAAATATCCCAAAACTAGAAAAAGAACTATAGCAGTTGCCAATAATATTTTTTTCATTAAGACTAATATTTTATACGATTTGACAAATTTCCTAAATTAGGCCAGACTCAAATCATGGCCTTTGCTAAAGGTATCGCTCCCTTAACTGTAATTTTGATTATAGCGCTTTTAGCGCTTGGCGCTGTTGGCGGCATGGCGGGCACTGCCCTTCTGGGTAAAGCACCCGAATGCCCATCCGCCGCAAGTACAGCCAGAAGCGAAAAAGAATTGGAAAACCTTCTTGAAAAATCCGGCGCGGTTACGGCCACAGACGGGGAAGCTACTACCATTGCCCAAAAATATATCGGAGCTAAAGTCACCGACGGCCGTGTTTGTTTTACTACCAACCTTGCCCATGCATCGGGAAAACTAACTCTCGGACCCGTCACCCCTTCATTTTATGCATCAGCGGGTATTGATCTTTCAGGTACTACCCCCAAGACTGTCAACTTGGATATCAAAGTAGGCAGCATGCCGGATGTACCCGTAGTTTCCGATCAGGCGAAAGGCATTGTCCAAAAGCTTATCAACGACAATCTCGCTAAAGTTACTCTGAAGGAAAAATACTCTGTGCTGTTTTCCCAAGGTTCGGTTACGGTAAATAAACTTTCCCAGTAAAACCTTCTCGCTTGCCATATATGGAAATTCAGGTTATTAAAAAAGACGGCTCGAGCCAGCCTTACAATCAGAATAAAATAGAGCGGGTCACACTGGCTGCAGGTTTAAAACCGGAGGAAGGAAAAATACTGGCCCAAAAAGTTACGGCGCAAATTAAAATGTTGCAAAGCGACAAAATTGAGTCAGCAACAATTCGCAATCTCGTGTCGCAAGAACTTTCAAAAATAAACCAATTCGCCGCGCAGGCTTACGAATGGTATGAAAAGGGTAAAGACAATCAATCCTAGTTAAACCCCTTCCCCACGACTTATCACATTTGTTAGAATTTAACCTATGGCGGTCGAATCACAAAAGGTTACTTTAGGTACTCCCGCTTTCGATTTTAATTTGCCATCAACTGACGGCAAAACTTATAGTCTCGGATCCTTTGCTGATGCGAAGACGTTGGTCGTCGCCTTTACTTGTAACCACTGCCCGTATGCCCAAGCCGCCTGGCCGCTTTTAATTTCACTTGCCGCTGAATTCAAAAATCAAGGTGTCGCCTTTGTCGGCATTAATCCCAATGACGAAATTACCTATCCTGAAGATAGTTTTGAAAATATGAAGGAAAGGGTACCCCAGTGGGGCATAAACTTCCCCTATCTTAGGGATGAATCTCAAGAAGTTGCCCGCGCTTATGGCGCTGTCTGCACGCCCGACATCTATGTCTATGACGCAAATCGCCGGCTTTATTATCACGGTCGCATCAATGATAATTGGCAGAACCCCCAAAAAGTCGAAAAAGAAGAACTCAAAGAGGCTCTAGAAGGAGTTCTTGCCAAAAATCTCCCGCCGCCTGTCCAGCATCCGTCACTCGGTTGTTCGATCAAATGGAAAAACGCCTAAATCAATGATTCTTGCCTATATTTTAATTTTTACTTTTATCGGTGGTATCGCCTCTTTGGTTGGCAGTTTTTTTCTTTTGATTAGAAGAGACCTAACCGAAGCTTTTTCACAAAGGCTGATTTATTTTGCCGCCGGAGTTTTAATTGCCACCGCCTTTTTAGACCTTTTGCCCGAAGCACAAGAAATGGCTGGCGAAAGGATATTCTTTCCGGCTATTCTGGGATTCGTCATTTTCTTCTTCGCTGAACGATTCGTTCAGCTCTTTCATTTCCACCACGGCCATGGCCAAAAAGCCACTACGCCTTTAGTTATCGTCGGTGACGGCGTCCATAATTTCATTGACGGCGTGGCTATTGCCGCTGCCTTTTTAACCAGTATTCCTTTGGGCATTACTACATCTTTGGCAGTCGCCGCCCATGAAATTCCCCAGGAAATTGCCGATATGAGTGTTTTACTTTCCAACAAACTGTCAAAAACTAAAGCTCTTATTTATAATTTCCTTTCAGCGTTAACTGCACTTTTTGGAGCCGTTTTGACTTTTTATTTTGCAAGCTTTATCCAAAATTATCTTTATTTTTTTCTTTCTTTAACTGCCGGCTTTTTCATTTATATTTCGGCAAGCGATCTTATTCCCCAGCTTCATGAAGAGTTCACTAAGAATCGAAAATTCTCTCACGCTTTTATTTTCCTTCTGGGAATATTTTCGGTATTTATATTTACCAAATTGTTCGAGGGCTAGCGCAAGTAGGGTGAAAGGAGGATGTTAATACAAAAGGTCTATGCCTTTAATGTCGCCAGTCGCCAAATCTCGTTTTTTGGTTTCAGCGTTATCTGCGTAACCGTACATTGTCTCCTGGGCACAGGAACTATTGTAAAGATCGTCCATGCCCACCGAATGCCCCAGTTCATGGGTAGCGATGTTTTCAAAATCCATCTTACCCGTTTCGCCTGATGCCGACCAGTCAAAATCAACATCGTCATAAACTTGATCCCACTCCACCAGTCGTCTGTTAAAGGTCGGACCCGAAAAAATCCCCCAGACAATGGTAACTGCAATGGCACCGCCGGATGAAACATCGGCAAAATAAACTTCGTTTTGCCCGTCCGGAGAAGAAGTATCGGCAACTAATGTCGAGGCAGTTTGCGATCCATCGCCCAGAATGTCAAATCCAGCTCCGCTGCCGACAACCCCGTCTGCGGCATCCTCCCACTTGCTGACGTCGGCACCTATATTGTCAAAGACAAAGGAGTCGGTAAGTCCCCGCAAATTGGCCGGATTAACCATCCACGGCTCCACTGTCTTCCACTTGGCACCGTTTGCCAAATACCCCCAGCATTGGGTTGCCTTCGGACCTTTGGCCGGATTCCCGCCTTTTGCCTTTTTGTCCTTAAAGTGAATAATCGCCAGTCCTTCAACCAGTTTACCGTCTTTGGGATCGACAGCAGTTCCCAGAGAAATCACCGGTGAAACGTCTGCCTCGGCAGGCAGTTTTAAAGTTTTGTGCGTCCCCCTGGTTTCTAAAGTGGCTGTTGAAGTCGGCGGTGCGGCCAAAGCAGGTGAAACCAAAAACAAACTTAAAATCGAAAGAAGCGCAGCTATTTTCCTTTTCATTGCTAAGGTCTAGTCTATTTTAGCATAGCCACCAGAAACTTATCACTCCTGTGGGACAATGCCTAAATGGTCTTCTATACGCACAACCCTTCTTTTTATCTTCTGATTGTCCTGTTTATTTACCTTGTACATGTCGGCATAACCCTTAAGGGTGTCCTCAATTTCTATAAGAGCCGCAGTGTGATTATCGAGCTTATCTGATTGTTCGCTTAATAGTTTTGTGTGGATGTCTAACTTATCGTTAATTACGGAGATCTGATCTTTAGCTATTCCAACTTGAGCTGACATTACAGTTTGGCTGGTATCTATTTTGCCGACCTTATGATTAACAACCTCAACAACCTCCTTAACAGGCTTGATTTCCTCTTTAATCAGCTTCTTTAACTTCCTAATGTCATCGCCAGTCATAGAATTAATAATAGACGGAGTTTGTGCCGAAAAACAAGATTGCAAAAGAGGATTAGACGCGAAAATACTTCTTATTCTGAGCGAAAAAACTCCGGCATTCATGCCGGAGGTGAAGCGAATCTTGAGCGAAGATCAGAGAACCACGGCCTTTAGACCGTGGGAATCTATTCTCTGGACTTTTTGCTAAACCACCAGTAGCCTCCGCCGGCCAAAAGAACTAAGAGAATCAGCCACCACCAGTTTTGCCAGAAAGCTTTTGCCTCTTCAACCTCTTCCGGTCCGCCCAAAGCAGGCGTCGGGCTCGGTGATGCAGTAGGCGTCGCTTCTTGCGTTGCCTCTCCTAAGACTTCTCCACCCGTACCTACTCCCAAAACCTGTCCTAATTGGGTGAACGCTCCGGCGACTGCTCCCGGCGTGGTAGTTGTAGTCGTGGTAGTGGTCGAAGGTCCGCTTGGTGTCGTGATTCCGGGACCTTGCGAGTTGGGGTTGATTTCTTGCGGCGGCGTAGCCGGCGTGGTAAATGATTTCTCCCCGCTTTGCGCCTCCGGCGACCCTTGCGAAATTACGCGGTAATAATAGGTTGTTGATTGGTCGAAGCAGCAGACAACTGCCGTATGCGAAGTAACCTTAGGATTGGTATCACCCTCCCCTGTTGTAAAGGCATAGCCGTATTTGTCGAAGGGAACGTCTAAAGTTGGGACTAACGGATCGGGATGAGAAACTGTGTCATAAACTACTCTTGATGTTGCCGGAATGTCCGTTGTCCAGACAAAAGTTACCTGCGCCGAACCGACATTTACCGTGTCCTCGCCAGAAATAATCGGTAGACCATGGCTGAAGAAGAAGTGGACTTCAGTGGTATCCTCCTGATTTCCGGCATTATCCCGGGCATGCGAACGGACGGTGTAACCTTCATCTGCATCCTCGGGCTCAATGAAGCTAAATGAGAAAGTCCACTCACCGGTTTCCCCATCAAACTCTGCTTCATTTAAATATTCCTCTTCTTCCTCTTCCCCAATTACCCACTCCTCTTCACCAGCATCCCAGTAGGCACTGCCTGCATCTCTTTGGATTGAAACCAAAACATCCTTGACGCCTGACGAAGGACTGTCTTCTGCCGTTCCCCGAATTTCCCCATCCCATTCGTCATCCGTGTAGCTAACATCTTCTTCTGGATAAGTGATATTGCTGGTCGGATCGGTGACGTCATAGGTGACATCAGAAACAACCGCAGTTCTCTCGACATTGCCGGCCGTGTCAGTAGCTTGGGCCATGATATCAAAAGTATTTTCCTCAGGCGGCGTCCAGTCAAAAGACCAGCCAAACGGATTTCCACCTTCTGTATTGAAAAGTGGCTGAATTCCTTCCTCCTCAGAATTAGTATCAATCTCCGTCCACTCGTTGCCGTCGCCATCAATATCACCATTATCACCGTTATCTTCTTGATGCATTCGGTAGAAAAGTCTGGTGAAATCAACGGTATCACCGGAGCTGTCATTAGAGGATCCGGCAATATTTATCGGCTCGTTCCAGAAGCTTCCTTCCGAAGGGGAACTAAATGAAGAAATTGGTGAGAAGGTGTCAACGGTAAAAAAGCCAAAATTTGAGCCAAAGTTTCCAGCCTCATCATAAGCTCCTACATAAAGGGTATGTAATCCTTCACCCGGATAAACCATGCCATTTGTAAATTCCGGCCCGAACAAGGTCTCAAAAAGCGAGTCGAAAAAGCCGTCCAAAGCCTCAAGGGGCTTTGCAAAGAAGAAGCCGGGATCATTAACCGAGAAAACCGCCGAAACTATATTGGAAAGCGCATCAACGGCATCCGCCAGAATCTGCGGCTCGTGGTTAGTCGGGTCAGGTGAGGCTGAAGGCGTTGAAACAACCGGTCCTGTCACATCATAGGTTACATACTCAACCACTGGGCTATTTTCAACATTAGTAGCCTTGTCCGTGGCCTTGGCTTTAATATCAAAAGTGCCTTCTTCCGGTGGTATCCAGTTAAAAGACCAATTAAATGGATCAACTCCGCCTTCATTATTCTGTTGTGAATCACCAATTTCAGTCCAAGGGTTTTCTTCTTGCCCGGAGGTTCGGTAATAAAAATTAACATAATCGACAGTTGTGTTTGGAATATCCGTTGAACTGCCGGTAATTTCAATGGGGCTGTTCCAAAAACTGTTTTCATCGGGCGAGTCTATTGTCGAAGTTGGTGCAGTTGTATCAACAGTAAATTCACTGATATTTAGTGTATCGCTTATATTGCCAGCAGAATCTGTAACGGTAATCGTGCAATTTGAATATGTACCGTCGGAAAGCGCATTGAAAGTAATTGTGTTATCACCCGAAACCGCTGCAGTAGTAGCGCTTGAACAATCACCGCTATAGGATATTGATCCTGCTTCAGATGAATTGAACGTGTAGTCAGGTGTTGAGTTATTCGTAGGGCTTGAAACTGGCGTTACCTCACTCAAAACTGGCGCAGTTGTGTCAATGGGGAAAGGTCCGACAGTAACGGTTGATGACCAGTTACCCTCGTTATCAACCGTTCTTAGATGAAAGTACCAAGCAAACTCGCCAAGAGGATCACTAGTCATACCCGTAGCAGCTTCTTCTGCATCTTTTTCAACGTCTGGTACGTCCCCTGCCCCGGTTGTAAACGCATATGAATACCCATCAACGCCGGAACTATCATCGGTGGCGCCATCTTCTTCTCCAGCAGCTGACCAAGCCATGTCGATGGTGTTATCAGAGATAGGAGTATCAACTACGTGACTGGTTGAGGCAACATCAGTTGGATCTGTAGGTGGGGTAGTATCGGGCGGCGAACCTATTGTAGTTTCTCCCGAAGGATTCCATAAACCTAATTCTGCAGTAAACGGCCAATCATTATTTTCTGCCCCACCGGGATTGTTTGGATCAATTTTGACGCTTCCGTCAAAAATTCTCGCATCGACTTTATCTCCATTTGTAGCTCCTGCGTCTATATCGGCGGTGACATAGAACTGTACAGTATTTACCCCAATTGTAATATCGGGCGATGGATTTATCTGAAATTCATAGCTTCCTCCCCCTGGTGTATTTTCTGTTGCCCGAAGGGTATCGGATGATGAATCAAAAGAGCCGGGAACAGACCCGCTTTCTTGATAAAGCTTCATGTTGACAAGGTCGTTTTTGTCGTCTCCTGTATATTCAACATCCACTCTTTGTATTTTGGCACTAGACTTACAAGAAGTAAGAGTAAAGGTTAGAATAGGGACGTTTGTTGAGCCTGCCGTCGCGAAATCAGGAGTCAAGTCGGAAACGCTATTTGTCGAAATATAAAGAGTTTTCTTTTGCTCTTGAGAGGAGTAATTTGAATAGGCATTATCTGAATGTCGATGCGCTCTTACCTTATAAGTATATTCTGTGTCACAACTCAAAACCGAATCCTCAAAACTGTAGATTGTGTTCGTTCCTGCTGTAGTCGTTGATGCTACGACACCAACTTCAGAAAAAGATCCTGACCCAACCTTTCTTTCAATATGAAAATCATTCTCTTCTGAAGATTTATCTTTCCATTCAAATTTAATTGAAGAATTTGATAGAGGAGTAGTATTAGTACTGTCAGGAGCCGATAGAGGGGCGTCGGTAAAAGTTGTTGAGGCAAGAACCGTACCACTGAAATCTTTCACCTCAACCTTATAATTCGGCCGGTAATTTCCATCGAGTTGATGTGTGTACAAAAATCCCCCATTTTCGTCGGTTTTAATGTCGGTTGAGAAATTTACGGGTGGAGGGTCATTTGAAGTAATCGACAAGGTGTAAGAAGTTTCTTTGCCAAATCCGCTGCCGGTGATAACCACTACTTCCGTTGGCGTGTAGTCGGATTTGTCGGTAGTTACCTGCGCGCTGCCTTCCGATTCCAAGGTCGTCAGGTCCAACCCTAAATCTTGGGCCTGTGAAGTCGTTAGTATCTCTGCGTGGACTTCGCCTACATCTGCACTATTGTTAACCTCAACCCCTAGGGTTGCTGAAGAACTCGGACCAGGAGACGGGCTCGACTGAATTGGCGGCGCTTTGTTTTCGTTTGATCCATTACCTTGCCCTTCTGAATTACTTTGATCATTTTGGTCTGAGGATGAACTCGAACTTGGTGATTCGGATGGAGAGATACTAGGTTCGGGAGCCGGTGAAGCTTGCGGTTCTTCGCTTGGTGCAGGCGCGGGCTGGGGGCTTGAAACCTGGCTGACTGCAGGTTCGGACGTATTTGGCTGTTCTTGCACTGCCTGCTCTTCCTGCGCATATATATAGGAAGGATTAACCACTAAAGGCAAAGCAGGCGTCAAAGTCTGCCCCACCAAAAGCAGTGATCCCACTAGATTAAAAAACTTGGTAACCAATTTTTTCTTCACAATAATTTTTGGGCAGACTGAACTAAATAGGCAGCTTCTTAAATATGCGCGCCAATTATAAACTACCTTGTCAAGTTTAGCAAATTTTTATAGGATTATGGGCTAAAAAATCTCTTGAACATCAAATATACCCAAAAGGTCCGAATTTTATCGGCCTTTAATTACCCAGAAGTTTTCAATAGTCTACCAATGATTACAAAACGCTCCCGGTCTTTGAAACCATCACAAGTGTAAACAGTTAAGCGAGCATCATCAGATGGATTTAGGATTTCCACCTGCGATGGTCTAACCCTCTTTGTTTCAGAAATTTGATAGACGACATATTGGCCGTTATCCAAAACTACATAAAGCAAATCGCCTCTGCCAACTTTTGGCAAACCGCCTAAGATATTGGCACGATTATGGCCATAGATAACACTATTGCCTATATTTGGAGGAATCGCCGAAGACGGCCAAAAAGAAACTCCTGTTTCCGAAACTACAAAGCGGCTGTCGACAATTTGCCCCTCGCTGATTGCCGCAATTCTGGATAGTTTGGGAATATAAAGTCTTTGAGGTCGGCCCGAAGGTTTTTGTACAGTCTCGACTTTGTTTTTTGAACCGTTGATATTCTGATTAATTATTGAAATGCTCTGGAAGGTTAAAAACCCCCAAGTCAAAAGAACTACCGCAAGACCAAAAAGCCGAATCATTCTCAAAAAGTTTTTGAAGGCAGTAGAAAGTTTTAGGCAGAGGTTTTGGGCAGTTCGGGCATTCTATAGTTGTTTGTATAAACTGTCAAGCAAACAGAAAACTTTGTCAAGTAACGTCAAGGATTCTCCTTGACATCTAAGGGTAACAACACCGAAGGCGGGAATTAAGATTCTAGCGGAATTTTAAATCTCTGTTGTCCTGGACTTGGGAGAGATAGAGGTTGCCCAAATAGATTCCCACATTCTTTCGGCCATGGTTCTCTCTTCCTCGCTTCAAGATTCGTCTCATCTTCGGCATGGATGCCGGAGTTTTCCGCTCGAAATAAACTTTGTTCCTCAAAAGAATACTCTTTTTGCAATTCTTCCGCTTGCATCAATTTGTCATAAATCTTCTCATACTCATCTGCCATCCGCCGGCTGTTAAAGTTTGAAAGTACATGTTTTCGGCAAGTATATCGCCTGATTTTGTCAATATTCTTAACAGCTTCAATCATTTCATACACATCACTGACAACAAAGCCGGTTTTTCCGTCTTCGACAATTTCCGCAACCGATCCTTTACCGATAGCTACAACCGGACAGCCGCAAGCCATTGCCTCTATTAAAGTTAGACCGAAGGGTTCTTCCCAGGTAATCGGGTGCAAAAAACATAAAGCGTTTTTCATTAATTTATTTCTTTCACCTTCGTCAACTTCTCCCACCCATTTGATAAGATTGTCTGAAAGTTTCGGTCCGACGTACTCGTTAAAATAAGCCATATCTACACTGTCAAGTTTGGCCGCAATAATAAGCGGCAAATTCAAATATTGGGCAACCTCAATAGCCAAATGCACTCCCTTTTCCATAGATATCCTGCCGACAAACAATAAATAATTACCGCTTTTTGCACCAAACGGATAAGACTCCATCGAAAGCCCGTGATATACCGTCCCCAAATGGTTAATTGCCGGAGCTAATCTTGCCTGAGCTTTGGAAATAGTCACAATTCCCGGGTTTGTCAGTTTCTCAAATATCCTTCTGTTGTAAGAAGTAAAAGGCCCGTGCATTGTCATTAACATTGGCTTCCTGCAAATATTGGCACTGGCTAAACTTAAAGACCCGCAGTGGTCGTGGATTAGATCGAATTCCTCCTGCATGCTGTAAGCTGTCCCTATATTAAGCATTGTCAGGTCGTTAGTTCCGTAAAGGTCTGGAATTTTAGCTGCCCGCAAGTGGACAGGATAAACCGAGATCAACTTGGCGCTACTTTTAGAATCACCGCTGGCAAAAAGAGTAACTTCGTGGCCTCGCTTGACTAGCTCTTCGCATAAGCTATAAACAACTCGTTCTGTTCCTCCATATTTTTGTGGCGGAACACTTTCAACTAAGGGTGCAATTTGGGCTATTTTTAATTTTTTCATTTTTACAACTTAATGCTCACTTCCACCGCATCCTGTCCGAAATCAAAAACTTCACTATTATACTTGCCGCTGTATCTGACATATTCCAGAAAGTCGGAAACGTCATCGGCAAAAATTTTAACGTTATCGGCAACAACTACCGCCTTTTTGCGAAGAAGCGGTTCGACGAGCTTAAGATAAGCTAAATATTCCTCTTTAGCCGCATCCAGAAACAAAAGGTCAACCTGCTTGCCAATTCTCCCAAGAGTTTTTTTGGCGTCCCCGACGATCAAATCAATTTTGTGACTAAACCCGGCAATCTCAATATTCTTCTTGGCAATTTTGGCCACTTCTCTATCGATTTCAAAAGTGACAACTCTCCCCGCATCCGGCAAATGTTTGGCTATCAAAAGCGCACTGTAGCCTACCAATGTCCCCACTTCAACTACCAGCTTAGGCCTGACAAGCTTAACCATCTTAACAAGAACCTGCCCTTTTTCCGGACCAATGATGGGCAGGTAAGTTTTTGCCTGGTTCTGTTCGATTTCTGCAATTACTCTGTCTGCAGGAGTCATGCCAATATATCTATTTTAGACCTGTCGTCAAGGACTGCCCCCGGGCCTTGATTGTAATCAGGGGTTGGCAGTATAATTCAAAAACTTCCCACAGCTGCCTAAAATCTGTCCCGCAAAATGAAAGACTATCAAAGATTTGCCGTTGGCGCTTTTGTAATTATTGCCGCAGCTCTTATCACTTTCGGCGTTTACAGCCGCTACACAAAAAGAGTTTCCCAGGAAGTTTCACAGGAAGAAACCATCCCGCTACCTACTCCGGAAAGCGGATTCCCGATTGCGGAAACTTCTCCGCCCCCAGTTCAGCCGGAATCCGGCACAAGCACCAACCAAAATATCGGTATCAAAATCACCGAGCCGGAGAACGGAGTGCAGATTACATCTCCTCTTATCGTCAAGGGACAAGCGAATGTCGAAGGCGGTATTGTTACCATTAAAGTTATTGATGCTTTCGGAAAAGTACTTGGCAAAGCATATGTTTTTGCCTGCATGGACATTGATTTTTGCTCTTTTGAAACTTCAATAAATTTTGTCAAACCGCAAACTCCAACAGGTTTCGTTGAAGTTGAAAGTGCCTCACCTAATAACCTTCCAGAGTTTCGACAAACTCTTACAGTCACTTTTTAAAAAGCTCCCCGAAACTAGTGTAAAATAGAAGAGTTAAAGATGGCGCAAATCGGCGATATTGAAAAATTGAAAAAGAGTGCTGTTGTCTTTGTTATTTTTGGAGCAACCGGCGATCTTTCCCGCAAAAAAATTTTCCCTTCCTTTTTTGAGCTTTTCAAAAATAAGCTTTTACCCGCCAAATTCAAAATTATTGCCGCGGCCCGCACGCAACATACCGTCGAATCTTTCGTAAAAATGCTGGACGTCCCGTCCGAGTTTGCCAAGATGATCGACTACCTCGCCGTTGACGTTGCCAAAAACATAAATCTCGACGGGCTTTCCCAACGTCTTGATCAATTTGAAAAAGAAACGAATACCTGTCCCCAAAGAGTTTTCTATATGGCAATCTCTCCGACAATTTATGAGAATGCCTTTGAAAACCTGGCCAAAAACAAACTCAATTTAGGCTGTCCAATTCATAAAACAAGCTCCCGTATTGTTACCGAAAAGCCCTTCGGCTATGACTTTGCCTCGGCCCAAAGATTAAATCAGGCTCTTACCCGCCATTTTCGGGAAGACCAGATCTTTAGGATTGACCATTTTTTGGGTAAAGGCACTGTCCAGAATATTCTGGCTCTGCGCTTTGCCAATGAAATCTTCGAGCCGATTTGGAATAAAAACTTTATCGATCACGTCCAAATCACCCTTACCGAAAGAATTGGCATAGAAAAAAGAGGTAGTTTCTACGATCAAATCGGCGCTTTGAGAGACGTTGTCCAAAATCATCTTTTTCAACTTTTAGCTTTAATAACAATGGAAGAACCCAAAAGTTTTACTCACCTTAATTTAAGGGAAAAAAGGGTTGAAATTATTAAAAGCATCAAAAAGCTAACTGCAAGCGAAATTGCAAAAAACACCGTCCGCGGCCAGTACACTGCTTACCGCCAGGAAGAAAATGTCAATCCCAAGTCCTCAACCGAAACTTTCGCCGCACTAAAGCTTTATCTGGATAGTGAAAGATGGCAGAATGTCCCCTTTTATATAAGAACCGGCAAAAAATTAACGGGCGATGTTGCCTCAATTATCTTATCTTTTAAAGAAAACCCTCATCGGATTTTTAAAAATTTCTGGGATCAACCCTTTCCCAACCATTTGACTATTCAAATCAAACCGACAGAAGGAATCGGAATCAGGCTTGCTGTTAAAAAACCGGGTCTT
Source organism: Candidatus Curtissbacteria bacterium RIFCSPHIGHO2_12_FULL_41_17 (assembly GCA_001774945.1). Taxonomy (GTDB): domain Bacteria; phylum Patescibacteriota; class Microgenomatia; order Curtissbacterales; family GWA2-41-24; genus 2-12-FULL-41-17. The sequence continues at coordinate 12,656 of MFBL01000023.1, read as the reverse complement.
GCGTTGGAACTTGAACCGACAGACATGGAATTTTGCTATAAAGATTCTTTTGATGCGCCAAACCCGGACGCCTATGAAAGGCTTTTAATGGATATTATGATCGGCGACAGAACTTTATTTGTCGGTAAAGTAGGTTATTCTTGGAAAATAATTGACCCGATAGAAGAAGTTTGGGCAAAAGGCAGGCCAAAACTTGTAACCTATAAAGAAGGGTCTTGGGGTCCTAAAGAAGCAGACGAACTAATCGAAAGAGACGGCAGACACTGGCTTGCACCATATTTAACAATCTGTAAAATTTAGTTAAGCGGTTTTTGGAAATCTTAGTAAAAGTCCCCCACCCGGCTCCCTAAAACTTGGTGATTTTGGCCTATTTCGTCTATAAGTTTCAAGATCAACTATCTTTGGATCAACTTCGCCTGCGATTATTTTTCCAGCCCACCTTGCGCCTTCCGCTAAGACAGCACGGGAGTGAGTTTTACCATAGTCAGTAATCCCCAATTTCCTGTATTCATCTATTATTCTCCTTTGCTCCTCACTCTGATCTTCTGTTTGGGCTCTGACTACAAAAGGCGTTACCCTATCGAGACTGGAAACGCCAATTGATACCTTATCAGGCTGTGCAATCCTTGATCCCAGAACAAGAGCAAAGGAAAAGCCAAATGCATAACCATATTCTGAAGATTCCGGGTCATCTAAGACCAGAGTGACCTCCAAGTCTCTACTTTCGTCAACTACGTGTAGCAGTACATCTTTAACCGACCGGGGTAAGGTCATTATTTGGAAACGATCGGGGTAAAAAGAAAGTCTTATTTGATTAGCACAGTAAGTTAGATAATCAGTGTTAGGTACCTGCAATACGCTTATTCCCTCAGGGTGGTCATCAACAACTTTATCTGTGAGTTCTACCAGTTTTCTTTGAGCAAAAGACAGCTCGCGGGTAACTCGAGCTCTAAACTGGCCGAAACTTTCGTAGGCAGTTTGCTGTTCCACTGCCATGACGAATTAAGAATGCACCCAACTGTGAAAATTGTCAAGTTGAGATCGAAGATCGAAACACTGAGCGAGTGGAAACGAGTCGAAGTGCCGAAAGATCCTGGGCACAACCGAAGAATCAAGATAATTTCTTCTTGCCATCCGAAGCTTTCTCGGCCTTCGTAGCCAAAGCTACTTCGGCGGAGGGGGCAGCATAGGATGACTTTACCTCATGTCCACCAAAGGCGTTGCGGAGTGCGGCGACCAGGCGGGCAGCAAAGGAGGAAGCAACTTTGGGGTCGGATCTTGACCGGTTGCGGAATTCTAAAGAGGCTTCGATAATTTCAACTGGCACTTTTTGTTTCTTTGCTTCCTCCACCGTCCATTCTCCTTCTCCGGATGCTTCAATGTAGCCTTCTATTGACTCCATTTTTGGATCCTTTTCAAGTGCTTCGACAGTCCTTTGCATCATGAAGCCGGAAAGCAGAGTACCTTTTTGGTAGAGCTTTGCAACTTTTACTAAATCCAAGTTGTACGGGGATTTTTCCAAAACCCCGAACCCCTCACCTATTGACTGCATTACTCCATATTCAATCCCATTGTGAACCATCTTCACAAAATGCCCAGCTCCGCCTTCGCCGAAATACTCATGACCACCGCCTTGCCCTGAGCTTGTCGAATGGGTTGGTTTTGCAAGCGAATCGAGAATTGGCTTGATGTGATCGTAGGCACTTTTATCTCCCCCAGCCATTAGAGGATATCCCTCTTTGGCAGCAATCAACCCTCCGGAAACTCCAATCCCCAAAAATCTGACGCCTTTTTTTGCAAAATTCTCAAATCTCTTTTGGGTGTCCGTGTAGTGAGCATTTCCCCCGTCGATAACGATATCGTCGGTCTCGACATATTTTTCGACCTCTTTCAATATTTCCTGTGTCGGATCTCCCGTCTCTGACCCTGAGCTTGCTTGCACTAAGTTCACCGAATGTGTCGAATGGGCCGGAAGCATCGACCAAATAACTCGCGGTTTACCCAGCTGATTTACCAAATCTTCTATCGTTTTTCCGACTTTTAACTTTTCACTTTTAACTTTTAACTTGAGTTCTTCGACTTTATTCGAAGAACGATTCCAGACCACAACTTCATGGCCTTCGCCAATTAGTTTAGTAACCATCCGGTTACCCATACGTCCTAAGCCGATAAAACCTAATCTCATATATACGGTAAATATTATTCGAGCTTGTCGAGAATTACCACTTTTACTTCTCACTTCGTTCGAAGAATACTTATTGTTCGAGCGAATGCGAGAACTATTGAAACAATGCTTCTTTTTTCTTTCTGCTAAAGTCTTTTAACTGATGTTCTCTATTCCTGGCTTGGACAAGGTCATCAAATTCTTCGGTGTAACATAACCTCTTAAATCCATGTTTAGCAGTAAACCTACTGCCCTTACCAATACGATGTTGCTCCATCCTTACTTCAATATTCCAAGTAATCCCCGTGTAATAAAAACCATCTTTGCATTCAATAATGTAAACGTGCCATTTCCAGTTTCCCTTCTTTATCATTGTTTTAACTTCTCACTTCGTTCGAAGAATATTTGAGATATTGTTCGAGCGACAGCGAGAACTACTTGAATTGGAAGTTCTCCACCCTTCAATAAAATTCAGGGCAGGCAAGGTCGAACAATATTATAAAGTTTGATCCGTGATCAAATAACTTTTTGCTTTGTACTTTCTGTAAAATATCGCCGGATATTTTTGCATATCGTTTTCATTTTCATCCAAAAGTTTTTTAAGAGCTTCTCTTTTTTCTTCGCCGAATGCTAAGATTATAAAATTTTGAAACTGACCTAACGCTTTAAGACTCAAACTAATTCTTTGCCCAAATTCACCATCGACTGTTTCGTAAACTACATAATGCGGTGAATGGTCAGCCTCCGAATTTGGGAAAAGGCCTGCCGTATGAAGATCTTCGCCAATTCCCATGATACCGATTTTTTTCTTAAACTTTGAAAACAAATGGGCAATAATTGTATTATAGGAAATTGCCGTTTCTTCAAAAGTTTTCCCTTTCAAAATCCGCCAAAACTCAACTCCCCACTTATCCAAATAACCGACAAGACCAGAAGTTTCCATCATTAACTCATTGCTGTTGACATGCACCGGTGTTCCCCAACGCTCGTCAACCATACAAACTACACCCGGCAAAATATCGGAAGGCTCGACAATCATTTTACGGTAATCCGGCGAAGTGCCGCCGGAGACAGCCAGCAATGTCCCATTGTCTACCACATCCTTCAAAATATCATGGGCTTTTGAATTACCCTCGTCGCTGCTTTGGACTTTAACAACTTCGATCATTACTTCTCGATTCGCGCAGTTTACCCTGAGTTTTATCGAAGGGCTTCACTCGAAGAATATTTTAGGCCCGCAGTCCTGAGCTTGTCGAGGGACGAGGACCGCAAGCTTTGCTTACTGTTCGAGCTTGTCGAGAACTTCTCCTTTCTTTACCTTCCACTTTGGCCCTTGGGGTGTATCTTCTACATAAACACCCATTTTTTGCAATTCTTTTCGCAGCTTATCAGATTCTTTAAAATTTCCCCCTTTTCTCAACTCTTCGCGCTTTTCGATTAATTCTTTTGCTCCTTTTGGTAATTCTGCTCTTTCCAGCTTCTCCAACCCCAAACCTAGCACTCTATCCATCACCAAAACCGATTGATGACGAGCTGATGTTGGATAATCACTTTTGACAGTTTCCCACATGATTGCTAGCGCTTTTGGAATATCCAAATCATTATTAATCGCTTCTTTAAAATCATTCTCATAACCGGCACAGCCTATCTTTGGCTCATCCCAGCTGGCAACCTCAGATCGTAAATTAAAAAGAGCGTTTTGAACAGCTTCTAGTGATTTCCAGGTGAAATTTAATTTTGATCTGTAATGGGCTGTTAAAAACAAATAGCGCAGAGCTAATGGCTCAAATCCCTTTTTGGAAATGTCAGAAAGCGTAAAAATATTTCCCAAACTCTTGGCCATTTTTTCTCCTTCTACTAAAAGATGCTCTCCCTCCAGCCAAAAATTAACAAACTTTTTCCCGGTTGCCGCCTCACTCTGGGCAATTTCATTTTCGTGATGGGGAAACAAAAGATCGACACCGCCTGTATGAAGATCGATGGTTCGACCGTGCAGTTCGGCCCTGAGCTCACTGCCGAAGGGCTCACCACTTAGATACTTCATGCTCATCGCACTGCACTCAATATGCCAGCCGGGCCTGCCTTTGCCAAATGGCGCCTCCCAACTAGGCTCAAGCCCCGGATTTGAAGAGGGCTGAGGACTTGTCCTGAGCGAAGTCGAAGGAAATTTCCAAAGAGCAAAATCTGACCAGTTTTCTTTATCATACAAATCAGCGTTAATCCTAGCACCCTTTTTCAGTCCTGCCTTAGAAAGACCTGAAAGTTTCCCGTAATTTTTGAATTTACCTACAGAAAAGTAAACTCCGTCATCGGCTTTATAAGCAAAACCTTTGTCAAGAAGGCGCAAAATTAATTTGATCATTGAGTCTATGTTTTCTGTAGCCCTAGGATAATGATCAGCCCGTTTGATATTCAGCTTCTGTAAATCCTGAAAAAAACCTTTTTCATATTTCGCAGCAATTTCCCTAAACCCTAGACCTCTGCTTCTTGCCGCTGCAATAATCTTGTCGTCAATATCCGTTATGTTCATCACATACTTGACCTTGAAACCGTTAAACTCCAAGACCCGGCGCAGTATGTCCCCGAATACAAACGTGCGCCAGTTACCGATATGCACATAGTCATAAACAGTCGGCCCACAGGTATAGAGCCCAACAACGTTGTCAGTCGGTTTACCCTGAGAATTTTCGAAGGATTTGAAGTCTTCTATTTTTCTGGAAAGAAAATTGTAAAGCTTAAGCATCCTTTCCAATATTATCCCAATTTAGTACTGGAAAAGAAATGCAAATAAAAAAGGAGGGCCTATGTCGCCTGGAATTGCTCCATGACCTTACGGAAAGATCGAGCTGAGGATCTGTCAGTATTTTCCTTTAGCCACGCGGCAATATCCGGTAACTTTTTCTCTCCCTTTGCCAACGATAAACAAAATTCTACGATTTCATCATCGGTCAACGAATCTATAAGTCCCAAGCCATGCTCTAAAAGAAATGAGGCAGTCATAACCAAGCTCATCCTCTTGTTCCCATCAACAAAAGGGTGGTTTAGAGAAAGTGATCTCATTAAGGCAGCCGCTTTGTCAAATACTGTCGTGTGCAATTCATCCCCAGAAAAAGTCGCAAACGGTGTAGCAACAGCAGACTCAAGTGCAGCCTCTTCTCGCAATCCATGTGCTCCGCCAATTTCCTCAATAATTCTTCTATGACAATGGACGGCTTGATGCTTTAAATTTGCTATTCTTTCGATAGTTCGATCAGTCGCTTGGGGACTCTCAATCTCTGAGGTAACTTCAGGCATCTTCGCTTTTTTTGCCCTCTTCGGCTAATCTTGCCAGTACCTTACGATATCTTTGGATAAAAGCCTCGACAAACGAAGGGAAATACACGGGCTCTATTTTTTTTGGCTCTTCCAGTTCTTCCCCTTCTAAAGACGTTTTACCTTGATTACTACCTCTTTCCATTTTCTTAACATTAATTTTTATCATATTTTTATCCCATAGTCAATTATTCTACTCCATAATTCTTTTAGGCTCGCAGTCCTGAGCATAGTCGAAGGACGAGGACCGCAAGAATTATTCAGCTCCATAATTCTTTATCTCCGCCCTTGTCTTGGCAATTGCCGGATTATTTAAACTAACCTCCTCATTCTTCTGCATTAGAACCTCGCCTTCTTTTTGATGCTGTTCTTCCTGTGCTAATTTACTTTTGATTTCCTCATCCATTTGCTTCTTTTTCGCCCGGTACTCCTCGTAGATCTTGGCTATTCTTGCCTTTAGGGCATCCGCCTCTTGTTTAGAAAACTCTTCATCTTTTTTGGCCATTTCAGAAACCTGCTCCCCAGTTAAATCTTCAGCACCGGAAACCTGTGCTGTTACGGATCTGCCCATTTTTTTTAGCTCATCCAGAAAAGAAGCCGGCTGTGGGATGCTTTTGGCTTTTTGTGTTGATTCGGGTTTTGAGCCAAAAAGTTGGCCAGTTATAGCTTTTCCAAAACCGGTTACTTGCTTTACGGCAGTAGCATCTGCCGGATTCTTCGGTGTTGATCCGGTTATTTGCGATGTAACGCTTTTGCCGAACTTTGAAAACTCGCCGGCAATTCCGGATGTCACCTCACCTATTAATGAATCATCATTCACTCTAATTTAATTGTAAGTGAAAATTCAACAATGTAGCAATTCAGCAATTTAACAATTGCTTCAGTATTCCTTGCGGCCTTCAAGCGCCCGGCGCACCGTCACCTCATCTGCATATTCAATCTCGGCTCCAATGGGAATTCCCCGGGCAATACGGGTTATCTTTAAACCAAGCGGCTTAATAAGTCTTTGGATATACATCGCCGTTGCCTCCCCTTCCATTGAAGGGTTAGTTGCCATGATTAGTTCTCTGATTTCGTGTCCCTTAAGTCTTTTTAGAAGTTCACTTATTTTCAATTCTTCGGGTCCTATATTGTCAAGCGGTGCAATAACTCCATGAAGTACGTGGTAAATACCGTTAAAACTCCCCGATTTTTCAATAGCCCAGACATCCAGAGGATCCTCGACCACACAGATAATCGATTGGTCACGACTTGGATCCTCGCAGACTTCGCAAGGATCGACCTCCGTAATATTCTGGCAGACAGCACAAATTTTGGTTTTTGTTTTTACTTCCCCGGCGGCCTCTGCCAGCTTTTGGGCCACACCATCCGGCGCGTGCAAAAGGTAGTAAGTAAGCCGTGCCGCCGTCTTCGGCCCAATCCCCGGCAGAGTTTCAAAAGCCTCAATTAAACTAGCAACACTTTTGGGAACTTTCATCTTACAATAAGTATATCAGTGGCACAAAAAATTTTGAACCTGCCTGTCGGTCTTCGACTCCGAGGTCGCTCAGACTCGAGGAGCAGGCAGGGCTAAGCGGCAACCGAAACAGGTTTCCTTACTCCATCCTGTGATTTACTAGACATTTCTTGATTTTGCGGTTTTTCGGCCACCCAAATCGCATTATTTCTGGGACTGATTCTTGGACCTATTATTTGCGGATACACCTCCAAAAGCGCCTCTTGCTGAGCTCTTGTTAATATATCTAACCTTCTTTCAATCTCCTCATCAGAAACCTCCTCGCCTTCTATTACAAATGGCATTGTTCCATAAATCCATACACTATATTGAGCAATCTTAAAGAGACCAATAAATGAATTTCGAAGCTGTGAGCCCGGCTGCTCGAAGGCAAGACCGTACGGAGCAAGATCCGCCAGCGAAAATCCTTTCGTCGTAAAAAGAGCATCATAGTCTGCCTTTGGTGCTCTGTGCATATGCTTAAGTTTATCTTTGTTTTTTCTTAAAAAAAGATGGAGTTGGGGATTAAGACTTTCCAGGATTTTATACGCCCTGGCCATCCAGCGCGGGTACAGACGACCCTCGCTTAGAGGTACAGCCTCATATATGAAAGACGAGTTTGCAATCAGTAGCCTTCCTGGCTTCAGTAGCCTTCCTGGCTTCAGTTTTTTAAAAGCAAGTTCAATTACTTCTTCTCTCTCCTCATCTAGATGAATTGAGTTAAGATAAAAAATCCGATCAATGCTACCGTCTTCCAATTCACCCAAGGCCTCAAGTGCACTCTTATTTTTAACTTCAACCCGCGAATCCGAACCGTATTTTTCCAAACATCCGGCAAATCCTCTTTCGTCAGGCTCCGACAAGATGCAACGTCCTGTTACAGCTACATAGGGAAGGAAATATTCCGCGGAATGACCATGCCCGGAACCAAGCTCAACAGTTAATCCTTCCGCAACTCCAAGGTTGGAAAGAAGTTTTGGAAACCAGTCATCCAAATGTTCGCGCGTTTCACTATACGGACCAAAGGAATGATCAATTTTACCTTCAGGAGTTTTTATGGTTTCAAATGGAGAATAACAGGCAGAAGCTTTTGCTTCAACCATAAATTTAGCTACTTCCGCCGCCGCCGCCAAGCATTCCTTTTAAGCCTTCCATCCCAACCATACCCTGCATTTTTTTGGCGGCTTGTTTCTGGGATTCTTTGACTGCTTCGTTAACGGCATCGACAATATCGCTTTCGCTTTTACCGTTTGTCGCAATTTCGACAAATCTCTGCGCTAGTGTCACGCGCACGCGAACACCGTGCTTTTCCACCTCGACAATTTCTTCATCCAAAGCTTTCTGGATACGCATCGCTTCGTCCCGCATTTTCTTTAGCTCTTTGAGTTGTTGTAATTTGTCAAACATTTATATTTAATTACTTGTCCTGAGCGAAGTCGAAGGATCGAACATATGCAAAAAGATTACTAGGTTTTGCATCAAAAATCAACAAGAGGATATAATAGTAGTCTACCGATGACTATTTCCATAACCGGGCTCCATTTTGAAAGCGATCCTAAACTTAAAGCTTACGCTGATAAAAAGATAAAGAAACTCCTTCGTTACCATTCACACATTACCGATATCAAAGTAAGGCTTTTGTCGGAAAAATCCCACCGGGGCCAGGAGCAGGATTATTATTGCGAGATCACTATTCACGTTCCGGGCAGAATTCTGGAAATTGTCGACAGCGAACGCGCCATGGATAAAGCAATCGACAAAGCAGTTGAAAGAATGAAAAGAACATTAATCAAACATAAGGAAAAAGAAGTTTCCAAACAGCACAAAGAAGGCGTCTTTAATAAATTGCTTTTAAGGTTTAAGAAGTAAATTACTGGAAATCAACTGAATTTTTCTTGACAATTGTCGATTTAGCTCTCTCAAATTTGTGCGGTTTTAGTCTTATGACTTTTGTTTTGATCAGACCAACCTTGTCAAGTCCTCGTCTGACCTCACCCTCACTTGCCCACTGGTCATAACCCAAGCAAATGACATCGGGAGAATATCTTTTAATTTCTGCGTAAAAATCTTCCTCCGCCCCTAAAATAACCTTGTCAACAATACCAACAGCAGAAACCAAGTCAAGCCTTTCCTGCTGATTGAAAAGCGGCGCTTTCTCTTTTATCCTCTCAACATTTTGATCCGTTCCAACCGATACAATTAAATAGTCACCAAACTTTTTCGCTTGTTTAAAAAAGTCCAAGTGTCCGGGGTGAAGCCCGTCAAAAGCGCCAAAGACCATTACTTTTTTCATGTTAATCGTTAATCGTAAATTGTTAATCGGAAATATTCAACATAGGAGAAGATCAATCCCCAATGAACGATAAACGATGAACCATCCACGTACTAAAAGCTTCCTTCCAAAACCCGTTCCTCCGGTTTATTGTCTTTGCTTCGCTCAAGAGTTACCCAAATTCCGTCATATTTTGAGTATTTGTCGGTGTCTCTAAGGCTTAAACTCCAAGAAGTTTTGGATCCCCTCATATAATCTATCGGAATAACATTAGTTCCATCAGTAAGCCATACCTGATAATTGGTATTTTTCGGGTCGGGCAAAGTAGCATCAACAGATAAAATGTAAGTTCCACCGCCAAAAGACCTGCTGGCCCTTCCGCTAGCATCTCCCCCGTACTTCACATCCTTCAATGCTGCTGTCTGCGTAACCAAATCTACTCCTCCTTCGGTTACACTCTCACTATCGTCTACAGAAACCGGTGATAAATTTCTTGGGGATTCCTGCAAGACAATATCCTGCCCACCACCAACCGGTAAATTAACTCTTGATCCGATAAAGAAAACGGCGACGGCTATAATAACAGCTAGAATAATTAGCCTAAAAGACCGTGGAATAGGTGATTTTTTATTCGTCGAAAAATTCTGATTCGCCAAATCGCGCATTAAGATCAAGCTTACCATAAAATAATCTGTCGGGTAAAATCTTACAACTTATGGGGATGCCAGTGTCCAGGTCCTCTATTTTTCAAATTTGAATTTTCCCAAATAATACCAAGAATGAAGGGAATTAATAAGATTAATGGATACAGTAACCAGTTTCGAAAATCGGAAAAGTAATATTCCAAATCCGAGTAATACGGACCAATTATTTCAAGAAAATTTAATCCAAGAATCACAAAAAACCAGAATAACGAAACCAAAAGCCCATTTTGAAGAGTCCTTTCGGTGTTTTTGAAATAAAAAACAGTAGTCCAAAAAACTGCAATCGGCAAAACCAAATAATACCACGGCAGAACGACAAAACTGCTGATTAAAAATGACAAAAGCCAAATTAAAACACTGTACCAGACGATGCGCCAACCAGACATTAAAAATGTCCTCCTTTTTTAGAGTTAAAAATTTTAGGGTTCAAAAAATTTGTTTTTCACTTATCGCCGTTAGAAGTTGTTCCCAAATTTTAGGAGTGCTAATCGATTTGAAAATTACGACTTTTGGTAAAGTTTGTCAATACGGCAAAACAGCAATTTTGGGGAAAAACTAAAGTCCCTGCAAAGAATTGTCAACTTCCGCTACTCCCTGATCCAAATCGTCAAGGCTTGTGGAATTTAACTCCGCCTCAATCGAGGGAATTTCGTCAGAGGCGCCAAGCTCATTTAGTTTTTGCACCTGCCCGTCTAAAATCTCGGCAGCCTCCTGGGGTGTCGTCTTGCCGATATTTTTCAAAGACACTACCACTGCAAATATGCCAATCGCCCCAACCAAAAGAATTATCAAAATATTCAAAATTCCAAACTTTAGTTTACTGCTCATTTGATGCTCCTTCCTTTAAACTGGCCGCTGCCTTAAGCTCTCTTATCGCTTCAACTAATGCCTTGTGATAATCAAACAATGCTTTCTTGGCACTTCTGACCGCGTCTTTGGCGGCTTGGACTGCATCGCGAACCGTTGAAGTTGACGAGTCAATCGCATCGATCTTTGCAGCAGCATCATCAATTGCCGTTTTTGCTGCCTCTTTCTTGTCTTGCGCCGCCGCCAGTTTTGCCTCTGCCAAACTTGTATCGACGCCTTTTTCCTTTAACTTGTCTATCCTATGGGTGATTTTTTCCGCAATTTTGTCGAGCCTTGCAAACGCCGCATTTAATCTTTTTAAAATTCGCAAAAAGACTGTTTTTATTTTGTCGACAGTTTTCTGTCTAACCTGCGCCTGTTTAGTCGCAGCGTTCTCTCTAAAATCCTGCCGCTTCTCCTGTACTATTTCCCGTTTCTGCTCGAATGGCCTATTGGTTCTAGGGGGCTCGATATCGCTTAGGGCAAATGTTGCTGGAACCACAGTCGAAAATACAACAACTGCAGCTATTATTGTCAGAAGAAAAGGGAGTTTTTTGGCAGTTTTCATGAAGATACATCTAATCTTAACAATTAAGACTTTCAACGTCAACTTTATCTAGCGGGGTGAGGCCGCCATCGAAATCGCCACAGTTTCACCGTCAGCCGCCGTATTAACTATGACTGTCCCATATAAATTGCTATTTTTAATCTCAAAAAGATAATTATATTGTGATTGTTGCCGCACTTTCACCTCCCATCCTAGTTTGGGCAATGATTCATTATAAAATTTGACGACCTTTAGTATGTCCTTATCGACTACAAAAGTTCCTCCATATGAACCTTTCTGCCCGATTGTTTCAATAACTTGCGATTTAGGATAACGCGGCAAACCTGGAAAACCCGCTACTACTTTCCCTTTTGCATACTCACCGGAATCTGTCGATCCCCCATTAGAACTTAGACGGGGAATGCACGCACTAAGAATCAAAGAAGAAATGGCAATTAACAAAATTTTTTTCTTCATTTGGAAAATATCTCGGCCGCTGCACGTTCCAATTCAGCTTCCTTAATATCAACTACATCGCTTGCACGAACTGCTTTGGGCAACTGTGACTTATCATTATTTAAAATAAATTTCATTGTTAAAGGCATTCCCATTGTTTCGCAAATTATATTATCCAGCATTTTGGAAATTTTTGGCTCTTCTAATTTTTCCTTGTGGAACCTGTAAAATACTTCTATGACAAGATTAGCGCCATCAAAGCGAACGGGCCTTGCGGATCTTAGAACCGCCATAACATGAGCGTTTACCGGTTTAACTTTGTTAAGAAAATCCGGCCATAATTTGGTAATTTTGGCAAAAGACTTAGGGATCTTCTGTTTTTTTACTACATTATCATTTTTGTCGGTAGGCAAATCTGTTAAAGTTTCCCCACTTGCAGTTTGCATTGCCATTTTTTGCTCTGCCTTTGGCAGGCAGTATTTACATGTCGCAAGTAGCAATGAAATATGCGGCAGAGGATAAATTCTCATTTCGCTCTCGGCAATTAAAAAAAGTTTCATTAAATGTTGTAAGTCATAAGTTGTGAATTTTTCTTCTAGAAGCTTCATTTGGGCAAATTGATCACTGTCAAAATCACCAGTCGCATTAATATTCATTTTTAAAAGAAAAAGTTTTTCCAAAAAAAGAACAGCTTCTTTAATAAATACCGAGATATCCGCCTGGGCGCTGTAAAGATCTTCGATGTAAGTTACTGCTTTTTTGATATCACCCAAACTTATATTTTCGCAAAATGTGTATATAGAACTCCAATCGGAAAAAATAACCAGATTAGTGACATCTTTTTCCGAAATCCGTCTGCT
>MFBL01000022.1 GCA_001774945.1 Candidatus Curtissbacteria bacterium RIFCSPHIGHO2_12_FULL_41_17 | reverse complement strand
GTAACTGCAGCTTTATGAGCCTCGGAACCTTTACCTCCAAATTTTCCGGATTCTATGTATTTTTTGGCATTATCCCAGGCAGCACCGCCGGTTGTCATTGAAATAGCCACAAAAACACCGGATATTATTGAACCGATTAAGAGCCCGCCAAGAGCTTTAGTACCCAAAGTAAACCCGACAAGAATCGGGGCTGTAACCGGGATGAGTGCGGGAGCAATCATTAATTTTAGAGCCTTCCTAGTGACTATGTCGACAGCCTTATCATATTGAGGTTTGCTCTTGCCGGAAAGTATTCCCGGTATTTCTTTGAATTGTCTGCGAACCTCTCTAACCACCTCGGCTCCGGCCTCACCAACTGCTTCCAAGGCATAAGAAACAAAAAGAAAGGGTAAAGCAGCACCTATTAGCAAACCCACAAGAACTCTAGGGTCGGACAGTGTAAATTCGACAACCGCTCCCGCAGCACTCAGCTGTTGAGAGTAAGCAGCAAAAAGCACAAGGGCTGCCAGTCCTGCTGAGGCAATTGCATAGCCTTTAGTTACTGCCTTAGTTGTGTTGCCTACGGCATCCAAGGGATCCGTAACATTTCTTACCTTTTTTGGCAGGTTTGCCATTTCGGCAATTCCTCCGGCGTTATCGGTAATCGGCCCATAGGCATCGATGGCAACAATTATGCCGGTTAGTGAAAGCATTGAAACTGCCGCGATTGCAACACCATAAATCCCAGCCAGTGAAAATGAAGCAAGAATGGCTGCGCTAATCACAATAATCGGGGCGAAAGTGGACCGATTAGCTACGACTAGTCCCGCTATTATATTGGTGGCATGCCCCGTTGTTGACGCCGCAGCAATACTTTTAACGGGCCTGAATTTGGTCGCTGTAAAATATTCAGTAATCAGAACCATCAATACGCAAACCAGAATGCCAATAAGCGTTGCAAAATAAATAGAGAGGGGGTCATAAAGACCATTGGCATTCATCATCACTACAGTTACCGGATAAAATCCTAAGGCGGAAACAGAAGCAGCTATCAATAAGCCAACATATAAAGCGCCCATTATGCTTTTGCTTCTTGGAAGCTTAACAAAGAAAGTAGCAATAATTGTTGCAATAATGGCAACAGCTCCCAAGGCAAGAGGATAAATGATTACCCCAAGAACATCGGGAAAGAAAAGTGAACCAAGAAGCATTGCCGCAATAATTGTTATAGCATAAGTTTCAAATAAATCCGCTGCCATTCCGGCACAGTCACCGACATTATCCCCTACATTGTCGGCAATAACTGCCGGATTACGGGGGTCATCTTCCGGTATGCCGGCTTCAGCCTTACCAACAAGATCCGCTCCGATATCTGCGCCCTTAGTGTAAATCCCGCCTCCCAGTCTTGCAAAAATTGAAATTAACGATCCCCCGAATCCCAACCCGATAAGTCCTTTTAAATCCCCCGTTGCCCCGAAATATCCGGCAACAGAAAGAAGGGCGAGCCCGACTACTAATAATCCGGTAACCGAACCTCCGGCAAAAGCAACAGAAAGAGCGTGAGCCAGACCGCTTTTTGCTGCTTGAGCAGTTCTGACATTAGCCCGGACAGAAATGTTCATTCCGATAAATCCGGAAGCGGCTGAAGCAACAGCCCCAACCAGAAAACCGACTGCAGTTGGAAGTGAAAGAAATCTGGCGATAATTAAGAAGATAACGGCTGCCACGATTGCTACAACCGAGTACTGCCGACTTAAATAGGCGCTTGCTCCTTCGGCGATAGCATCCGCAATCTGGCGCATTTTTGGTGTTCCTGAGTCTTGAGAAATAATTCTGAAGGAAGTAATAACTCCATACAAAATAGCTGCAGTTGCAGCAGCTAGGGCAAAAGGCAGGCCAAGAGAGGGGTTAATATTTAATAAGTCCACCGATATTTACAATATAACTTGCGTTACTTTTGCAAATGATACAAATTTCTATTCAAATTTGCAACTTTAAAATTGCGACAATTTTATGGTGTGTGTGGAAGGGGAAAAGTTACAGATGTTTTTTTCTTGTTTTGAGATCCTTCTTTAGTAGGCTTTTCTTTTTCAAGAGATCTGGTCAAGCCAACCTTTAACACATCATCCATGTGCTCAGCCAAGATAAATTGCAAGTCTTTCTTAACGTTTTTCGGAATTTCTTCTAAATCCTTCGCGTTTGATTTTGGTAAGATTATTGTAGTCAATCCGGCTCTATGGGCTGCCAACGTTTTTTCCTTGACTCCACCGATTTCCAAAACCCGCCCTCTTAAAGTAACCTCACCGGTCATTCCTACTTCACGTCTAACCGGAATTTTAGTTAAGGCAGAAACTAAAGCTGTTGTAATAGCAATTCCTGCAGACGGTCCTTCTTTTGGTACTGCTCCTTCAGGAACGTGGATATGTATATCAATCTTGGCTGCAAATGTTTCTGAAAGTCCTAAAACTTTTGCCCGGGACTTAACATAGGAAAGCGCTGCCTGACAAGACTCCTTCATAACATCTCCGAGCTGACCTGTAAGAATTAAGTTGCCTTTGCCCGGCATTAAAGTTACTTCCACAAAAAGAATCTCCCCTCCTGAGGGGGTAACCGAAAGACCGGTGGACATTCCAATTTCATCTTTTGATTCAGCAATAGCTTTAGAAAACTTATGAGGACCAAGATAAGAATGTAGCTGTTTTGAACTGACTCTGATTTTTTTCTGTTTTGCGTGAGTTGCAATTTTCTTGGCAGTCTTTCTTAAAATTGCGGCAATTTCCCTCTCAAGCTCGCGGACGCCTGCCTCACGGGTATATTTGGCAATAATTTCTTTTATCGCACTATCTGATAATTCGACTTTTTGATCTTTTAGTCCGTGGGCTTCAATCTGTTTTGGAATTAAAAATCTCTTGGCGATATGGAATTTTTCCTCTTCCGTGTAACCAGGGAAACTAATTACTTCTAGTCTATCCCGAAGTGCAGGCGGAATAGTATCCAAAATATTGGCAGTAGTTATAAACATTACGTCTGAAAGATCATAGGCTACCTCTAAATAATGGTCTGAAAATGCATTATTTTGCTCAGGATCCAAAGCCTCAAGAAGTGCCGAAGAAGGGTCCCCTCGAAAATCTACGCCAACTTTATCGAGTTCATCAAGCATAAATACGGGATTTTTTGTCTGGGCATTTTTAATTCCCTGGATAATCCTACCGGGCATGGCACCGACGTAAGTTCTGCGATGACCTCTAATTTCTGCTTCATCATGAATTCCGCCAAGAGAAACTCTTATAAACTTTCGGTCCATAGCGCGCGCTATTGATTTGCCAATCGAAGTTTTACCCACACCCGGAGGTCCTACAAAACAAAGGATTGGACCCTTAATTTTACCAACAAGTTTATGGACAGCTAGATATTCCAAAATCCTTTCTTTGACTTTCGGAAGACCATAATGGTCCTCGTCTAAAACCTTAGCGGCAAATTCAACATCCGCAGTTTTTTTATCTTGTACTTGCCATGGTAAGTCAACAAGCCATTCAAGATAAGTCCTGATGTAGGATGATTCAGGGTTATAGGAAGACATTTTAGCAAGACGCGAAAGCTCTCTTTCGGCTTTAATTTTGACATCCTCGGACATATGGGCTTCTTTAATCTTTTTACGAAATTCCCCTATTTCTCGGGAATCATCGTCTTCTCCCAGTTCCTTTTCTATTGATTTCATTTTCTCTCTTAAAATTGCTTCCTTGGTAACCCTACCAACTCTTTCCTGGGTCTCGGTGTCGATCTTTGATGAAATTTCCAGAATCCTGATTTCGCGCGTTAGTAGTTCGGAAAGTCTTGAGAGTCTTGCTTTGGTGTCAACCATCTCCAGAATTTGCTGTTTGTCAATTGTTTTTAAGTCTATTGACGCGGCAATAATATTGACTAGCTGGTTTGGATCATCCGTGGAAAATATATGAATTGAAGATTCAAGAGTCAGGACTCCACCCAATTCGCCATACTTTTTAATTTTTGCAAGAGTTCCTCTAAACAATGCTTCAATTTCGTCTGTTTTTTGGGTAAGTTCGGGAATTTCTTCAACTTTAACAGCAAGATATGGCTCAATTTGGGTAAATTCTTTAAGGTAAACTCTTGTTAATCCTTCCACGGCCAGGTTGTATTCGTTATCCACCTTCCAAAGTCTTCTAATTAAACCCACTGTGCCGACAGAATAAATGTCATTGGGCGCGGGATTTTCTACTCTTGGATTCTTTTGGGCAACAAAAATGGCCAGTCTGTCCGTGGCCCAGGCACTATCAAGTCCCAATTTAACTTTGGGACGGCCGACAGTAATTGGCACCATCGAGGAAGGAAAAACGACGGTGTCGCGAAGCGGCACAATAGGCAATTCGTTTTTAAGCCTTGGTTTTTGTTGCTCTAAAAAGATGGCCATTCTTCAGTTCCCTTCAGGATAAATTATTATCACCTCTGTATATTATATAACGGTGGTGATAGTTTATCCCGAGCCAAGTCTTACTTGGCGAGGGAATTAGCAGTTAAGATATCACGAGTGCTAATGGATGTCAAGGGTTGCTTTAGCAACCCGCAGACCCTGAGTTTAGTCGAAGGGTCAAGTCCCCTTTTGTCTAAAATGGATAAAAAGTCCCAGACCAATGGTAAGAACGATGATCGAGATCACTTGGGCGACTTTGACGGTATCGATGGTTGCCGTATCGATGCGCCAGAATTCAGTAATAAAACGACTTATCGAGTAGAAAACCAAATAGAGAGAAAAGATCTGTCCTTTTATCTTAAGTTTTCTTGAAACAACCAATAGAATGGTAAAAAAGAAAGTGTTTAAAATTGCCTCATAAAAAAATGTCGGGTGGAAATAAGAAAAAGATGTGAATTGGTCGGGCCGACGATCGGGACTGATATAAACTCCCCATGGCAAATCGGTTGGTGGACCGAAACCTTCCTGGTTGATGAAATTTGCGATTCTCCCAATAGCTTGTCCTAAAAGCAACGAGGGAGCGGCCAAATCAAGGACTGACAAAAAATCGATCCTTTTTATTTTAGCCACAAGAAAAAAACCAAAAACTGCGCCAGCTATACCTCCCCAAATACCAAGCCCACCACCCCAAACATAAATAATGGAGATTAAATTCTGGCTGTAGTAATTCCAATAGTCGAATACATGGTAAAGACGGGCACCGACTAGTGAGAAAAATAACGGCAAAAGAAGAATCGGGTCGTCAAAAATTTTTTGGGGAATTTTGAAAAGGTGTGCTCTTTTTTTGGCTAAATACCAGCCAACTAAAATAGCAACGGCAATAATAGCACCATACAGATGAAACTTAATTGGACCTATTGATATTTGCGCAGGGATCATCTTTTGGCTTTCTTTAGAAAGATTGTTGATACCGACAAAATTATTAAAGAGGTAAAGATTATGTTTTGGGCAAGCCTGTTGGCAAAGGCGACAAAAAATGTCGGAGGAAATAATTTAATAAGATTATCTTCTGCCGGAAAGAGCCATGCCTGATTATCAAAAAGGACTTGATGGAATTTAAGGAAAAAAGGGTCAAAAAAACTTAATAACCCTAATGATAGAGCCAGAATGGCAAGTAGTGTAAAAGTGGAGGAAAAGAACAATGCTTTTAAGAAAAGCCTATGACTTTTTGCCAATAAAACAACGGATGATACTAGTGCGACGATAAAAGTAAGGACAAAAAAGTTGTTGGCAAGTGTTATCAGTTCCCTGACATCTTTCAAGTGCAGTTGTGCCTGTTCTGAATAAAAATTGTAATCGAGTTTGTTTTTTCCTCGAAAATAGCCAAGTAAGTTATTAGTCGCCTCATTTACCACT
>MFBL01000021.1 GCA_001774945.1 Candidatus Curtissbacteria bacterium RIFCSPHIGHO2_12_FULL_41_17 | reverse complement strand
AATTCTGTGAATTTGCATACTCCTTGGATCTCCAAGGAGTGCAAGATGTATCTGGCCTTATGCAGTAAAGAGTCTTGGGCTAAACTATGATTAAAAATAGCGCTAAGCTCATAACAGCCACAGCATGTTTCAGCACTGATGGATGGCGAAGGCGGAATTTCAGTACAAAAAAATTCAAAAGGAGAACGGCGCCAAGAAATACGATAAAGCCAACATAAAATTGCCTGACCTTGTCGTCAAGATTGCCAACTTTTATAAAACCAAAAAACTTAGTGAATTTATCAGTGCCTTCGTTAAAAACATAAAATCGCTGTGTTGGCGCAGACGGCGCGATCACCATAACCGGCTTGGTCACTGGTGGCGTTTCATTGTTTGCCGCTGTTATTAACAGTAACTCACCAGTAGCGCCAAGCGCATGACTATCATAGGGCACGCCGCCATTCCAAATATCACTGCTGCCGGCCCGACTCAACTCTCGCGACTCGCTGCCAAGGCTAGCTACCACACTCGTCGCGTTTTTAACTTCTAGACGTATGGCATAGGCATCGTTCATTGCCTTCACTCGTAAGCTAGATTCATTAATCACCGATTCTGACACTACCTTTTTGAGTTTGTCTCCGTCAACAGCTTCAGCAGAAGCCACTTCTCCGGCATTGGCTGATAAAGTCCCTGCTCCAGCTGCTACAAAACGGTTTGTTGCCCTACCTGAAGTTGCCGTTACCGCCGCTGTTCCGCCACTAACGGGCGTGCCAAACATCTGGACAACAAAAGTGGTGGGCACGCCTTCAAAAATTCCATTCACCACCCCTACTCCTATTTCCGTGTAGTTGGGATTCACAATATTAGCGCGGTGCGAGGCGCTGGCTAACCAACCGGCTTCAACATCTTCAGCTTCCTCAAAATGTACAGCCAAATTTTCCCCACCATAGCGATAACGATATCCCGCCTGCTTAATCCAAACCCATGGTGTGGTGCCGCTTGGGCTCGTGTGTGCGAAGTATTGATTTTTTAACATATCCGCAGCCTTGGCCGCCGCCGCTTTTGCTAAGTAACTACTCTCTTTCAGCTCTGGCAGATTCAGATTCTTTCTGGTTTGGTTTGTTAAGTCAATAATATTTTCCGCGGTAATAGCGCTGGAATATAAACTTGATGAGGGTAAAGCAATCGGGCCAATGATTGAAATTACTTTAAGAAGAATCAAAATTACGCTATAGCCCAAAAGCACACGATGCCTTAAGATGTGCGGATGATGATTGTTGCCGCGATGAGGAATAAAATGATCCTTGGCGTGGTGACCGGCCACCCTCAAATGTTTTTTTAGACGACGCTTAAACGAAACCATAAAAACTAAAAAATAACTATTCTAGTCTAGTCACCACAATTACCACCCTCTTAACATTCGCTCATTCGTGCGAATGTGCGAATGTTGAACGACCACTACTAAACTCTGATCAAAATACTTAACGCGCATAACTATAGGGTGGTTATGGGTCTGGATTGAGTGATATAAAATTTTTTATTAGCCAAAGCCCACTCAATATCTTGCGGATGGCGGTAATGGTTTTCAATTTTTAGACACATCTTAGCCAATTCCATAATTTGCCGGCCATTTAACTTTTGCTTGCCGCCAGTTTTAATGTTCAATTTTTTGTGTACTGTTCCTTTGGGACCGCGAACGATCGCCAATGATTGCTCTGAAACACTAACCTCCAATAAGGTTAATTTCTTTTTGTGAATAACGTAAGTGTCCGGCGTTATTTGTCCGGAGACAATGGCTTCGCCCAAACCAAAACCGGCCTCTATTATCATTTGGTCATAATCTTTACTCACTGGATGCACCGTAAAGCAAATGCCCGAGATCTCTGATTGCACCATCTGCTGCACGACGACAGCAACGGAAACGGATTTTTTATGGAGTTTCTTCTCAAAACGATAGAAAATCGCCCGCGGCGTGAAGAGTGACGACCAGCATTTGATGACCGACGAGATGAGATTCTTCTCGGTCACGTTAAGATAGGTTTCAAGCTCGCCGGCCCAAGAAGCGGTTTTAGAATCTTCGGCTGTGGCCGACGAGCGCACGGCGACAGGGGCTAGACCCCCTCTAACAAGGATTTTATATGACGACACGATTTCGCTCTCAAGATCTTTCGGCATTTTTTCCCTCGCAATGTGCGTGCGAATTTTTTCAGACGCTACTTCAACCGAATTCACGTCCCGATGATCAACCTTGTGAAGCGCTGATTCAATGGCCGACCCGACATCGGTTTCCTCAAGGAACCGATCAAAAGCAGATGCCAGAACCACAAACCCCGGCGGCACCGGAATCTTGGCTTGAGTCATCTCCCCGAGTGACGCCCCCTTGCCACCAGCGGAAGCAACGTCGTTTTTTGAAATATCTCGGAAGAATTTAACAAACATACAATCACTCATTATTATAGCTCTCTTGCCCGGCGAGCAAATGGCAAAAAATACGAATTAAGATCGCTGCTCAACGTAGTCCATTCTCTAGACGTGAACACATGGCTACAAATCACTTCGCGAAGCCTGCACAACTCCCGTTGGGCGTTGCGTGATATGTCTGCCGCTAACATACTATCCAAAAGATCGAGCGCTCGCTCAAGCGAACGGTTTACCTGTGCCTCATTCCCTTTAGATTTCCAGTTAAGCATGCGCCCTACTTCAGCGCCTACATTACCTAGCTGAAAAGAAAGAGCATAATCATCATTGGTACTCAATGTCGTAGCTTCGCTTGCCATATCAATCACTCAACAATAAGATTGTTAACAATCTCGGCTATGCGCTGACGCAAGACCGAGTCCTCCACAGTCATTGAACGATTGGCGCGTCTGGGGCTAATATTGATTAAAGAAGTATATTCCAAACGATCGGCCAATACATTGTCAGGGTAAATGTTTATCCCCCACAGGTCTGCCTGCTTTGAGCCGTGTTCAAGTAACACTGCTTCGGCATCCGCGTGCAACTCTCCTCCCACAGCCATAACGCGACGCTCAATATCAACCACCGCTTTCACCATATCACCATAACTCGCTTCAGCAAGACGTCTGATTTCTCTAATATCCACCGGACTGTCAATAATCTTAATTTCCATGCTCGTATTCTACTATTTTTTGAGTTTTCGCACCACTCCTTTGTTCGCATCAACCTCCACCAAGTCGCCGTCTTTAAAAACTTGCGTTGCAATTTTGGTGCCGATAATGCAGGGAATGTGAAACTCCCGCGCCATAATGGCAGAATGACACAGAATGCCGCCTTCATCTGTTACCACACCAAAAATTTTCTTAAAAACTGGATTATAGTTAGGATTGGTTAGATTAGCAACCAAAATATCACCTCTTCTAACCTTACCTAAATTCCTGTCAGTTAGTACAATCCTGGCCAGACCACGCACGATACCGCCATATCCAACTGTTCCTTTTACTGCGGAAGGCATCACAGACTTCTGATTATCTAAAACTGCTTTTTCAATTGCCGTAACAGCGCTAGCGCAAAAATACTGTATTTGACCACCAATTAACACTGAAGCATATTTCTTACGACGATGAATCTCATGGCGTTTTATGCATTTGCCAATTTTCAAATAGCTGCTGACTTCCCGAAAGGTTAAGCTTAATAACTCTTCATAAGTTATCTCAAGTCGTTTTGCAATTTCATCAACAAGAGGAAGGCAGAGTCCCCAAGAACGAGAGAAAATATCAATTCTTTCGGTTTTAAGATAAATCAAATCTCGTACGGTATGTAACAATTTACGCAATGATCTATTGTGTATACTACTAATAATCAGTTTCGCTTTCTTTAATGATGCCAAATTTGTTTTCCTATCGTGAGCATGAACAATTTTATCCTCCAAAAGCTTGCGAATGCGATTCGTATACTGTTGAGATGTAAATGGTCTGCCATCCCAAGTGTTTAAGTTAAGCCAGGAATAGCGTTTATGCATCGCTGTCAGTTTTTTTTCATTATCGAGTAATGAAGCTCCGTAATCTAAAATTTCCCGACGTTCCATCTGAAATGGCAATTCCCGCTCAAGATACGAAACATCATTAAGCAATTCACGAATTTGCTCCATAGACCAAGCTGGACGCCATCGCACAAAAACAGACATCAAATGCTTATCCAAGCCGCAATTTAGAAATTCCATACTCCACAACCAATGCATCAACATTAACGTCTTCTTGGCAAACAAAGCAAAAACGCAGGCAAGTTCTGTGTTAGAATATTTATTTATCGGCAGACGTCTAGTCTGTTGGGCAAAAGAAATAACATCAGCATTATCCAGTCTGTAGGTATTTATATAGCGACTTAAATAAGAATGAGAAGATTCAATCTTGTGCAACATCAAATTGCACAATCCAGTAAATTCACTCCCCCTGATGTACGCCTGCTCATTAATACGGATTAAATTAGCTAGCCCATGATTAAGCCCCTCACGCCGGAAATACTGCGCCCCCAAACCTTCCATCTGCAACGAACTGAAAATAATATTGTCTCGATATATACCATGCCGATACCAGTCGCCGTGACGGATACGCTTCAATAACTGTATTGGAATCTTTTCAACAAAGACACGAGGCATATTCAATCATTTATTGCTTTGCTATCTTTATCAATTGTTTTGTCTAACCTCTCTGCGTCACGAATAATATCCGCGAGGAGTTCCGGCGTTAATGCAACGTCAGGAAGACCTCGCATATTTTTTATCACAATACTTTGGCCATTTGCTCCATTTGTAACTATAATATCAATGCCTTCCTGAAAATCAAACCCAAATACTTTACCATCTTTATCTCGTAATTTATCAATAAATTTTTCCGCTGCTGCTCTTCCTTGAAATTTTTCCAAAACTTTCATATAAAAACACTCTGGCACTGTTTGATGAGTGCCGAAATAACGTTCTAACTTGTTGTCAAATTCAGCATATTTATCCGGCTTCTGTTTTACTAATTTATTAAAGTTATTCCCCACTTGCATTTCGCGACTAATGAGCGATGCATAATTTGCCGCCACCCGAGAATAAGAAAAGCTATCTTTATCTCCAAGCTCAACAACTCGCCTGTCGCTATCTCTAAGCAAATATTCTAAACCCCTACCAGCTTTATATGAACCCATTGCTTCTGCTTCGAACGCTTTTGACCCACTAAAATTGAAATTGAGTTCTGGCATGCTAACTACCTTTTCCCCATATTTCATCTCTGCTTCAACAGAAGCTTTGGCTTCTGCGTAACTCATTTCTGCCGTTACGCTGCCCGTTCCGGCCGCCATCCTTAACAGCGCGGTATGCAGTGCCCGAATTCTATTACTGCCGGCCGCCCATGAGACTTCTAAATGTGCAGGTTCTTTGAGGCCGCGTTCAAAAGCGGCCACACGACCAGATTCCTTAAGTTCTATGTCGGTATCCGGTTTTTCGACCACCGTTTCCTTATCTTCGTGGCGCAGAAAGTGTAATATAACTCTTGTTTCCGGCACCGCCTCACCCTCTCTATGTTCAGGCGTGCTCGGGATCTCTCGGTATCTACTTATAAAATTTGTATTAGTAATTAAATCTTTTTAATTATACCATGATTCGCATCAACTTCAACCAGATCTCCGTCTTTGAAAACTTTGGTGGCGATTTTGGTGCCGATAACACAGGGAATTCTTAATTCGCGGGAAACGATGGCCGCGTGGCAAGTAATGCCGCCTTCATCAGTAACGATGGCGCTAGCGCGCTCCATGAGAGGAACAAAGTCAGGGGTTGTCATTGACGTCACTAGAATCGCATTACTCTTCATCTTAAAAAATTCCCGCACACCGCGAATGATTCGCACCTCCCCGCGGATAAAACCGGGTTGGGCGCTTTGTCCATGCACCTCGGTAGTCCGCTCATTGCGAGCTGACACAAGAGATGGGGGATGAAAGCTAAACATCATCCTGCCCCTAGCAAAACGAAGCTGCCATCCACCACGAATCCTACTTCTCGTCAAGGCCACGGGGTAATGTGCAAGCACATATGGCGGTTTCCCCTACAATGGGGAAATGGCTATATCTATGTCA
>MFBL01000020.1:12198-14125 GCA_001774945.1 Candidatus Curtissbacteria bacterium RIFCSPHIGHO2_12_FULL_41_17 | reverse complement strand
TTTGCAAATCCTTGCCAACGATAAATTGAGCATGGTCTTGTCCCCCACCAAAAAAGTAAATGTCAAACCTATCTGTTTTTAAAGATTGGCCGACAGTAACTGATGTCACATTTGTCTTGATTCCTCTCCATTGACATCTTTTGACAATGGTAATGATATTGCCTTTATCGCCATAAGTATCCATTAAATCTGGATACAAATGACAAATTTGAAGTGTCATTGTTCCTGCCACTTGATACCTCTAGCTAATTTATAAAGACTATTTTGGACTTCAAGTAGAGCTGTATAAGTAGGTAAAATGATTAGAGTATCTTTATTGCTCAACTTATTTAAGGAACTCTTAATTGAGTAATTTACTTCCTTATTTATATCATTTTTACTCAATTTAAATCCGGCGTATTTTAGCCTTGTGGCTAGGTCCCAAGCGCGGATTCCAGAAACATTTAAGGTTTTGACTTTTTTTTGTAAAATCTCCCAATTAGTATCCCAAATCCATGAAACATCTTTCCCGTCAGCTATTTTATCGTTTAAGATTGCAAGGATATTCAATTTACTTTTAAGTGCAATCGTTCTCAATACTTCGTTTGCTCCTGCAGGGTTTTTAATTAAGAAAATTAGGGCATTTCTATCTTTGATCTTTATTTTTTGAAATCTCCCAAATGCCGATGTAAAGCTCTTAATTTTTTCGACAATAACTGTGCTGTTAAAATTCAAGCTGAGGGCAACTGAGGAAGCAGCTAAAACGTTATAGACATTATAAAGTCCGGGTAAATGATAGTGAATAGTCAATGGTGAATTGTTAATAGAGATTTTGGCATGGGTTGAGAAATCTGTATCAAAAATAAGGTCTTTGGCAAAAACTTTTGGTTGTGGCCTGGCAAGCTTGCAGTTTGGACATGAGTAATGTCCCATGTGAGCTGAGAGTTGTGACAAATAATTAAGAATTGAGCCGCATTTTAAACAATGTTTTATATCTGCAATATTGGCAATTTTTGGTAAATTGATTTTATTGTCATCGACCCCAAAAAATATTAATGGACCTTTATGGTAAGAACTAAGAATACTTATACCCGGGTCATCGGCGTTAAGTATAAGTGTAGTAGATTTATTCAATTTTTTGAGTGAATTTTTCCATTTATTTCTGATACTGTCGACTTCTCCGTATCTATCAAGTTGATCACGCATCAGATTGCCCAGTAAAATAACTTTGGGGGAAACGTTTGCGATTGCTTCCGCAAGTGTTGCTTCATCAACCTCCCAGATCGCAAGATCTTCTTCTAATAAACCGTAAAATGAGGCTTTTTGAACGAGAGTTGAAGCTATTCCTCTCAATAGATTCGAGCCTTGCCTATTGTGGACTACCTTATACTGAGTAGAAACAATATCAAAAATAAGTCTTGCAGTTGTAGTTTTACCATTTGTTCCCGATACAATAATCGAGCCGTTTTTTATTTTTTTTGATAGTTTCTTGACTAAATTTGGGTCAATATAAAGAGCGAAAAGACCGGGAGCAGCCGTTGCCCCGCCCCTGGCAAGCCTAATCACCAATGTAAGCAGTTTTCCGACAAGAATAGCCAAATACAGCTTTAAGTCCATATCCGCTAGATTTTAATCTTAAGTGGCTTCGAAGTCTAGGAAATCAAAGATTTTCCATTTTCAAGAAGAAAAAGTTAATGTCTTGTGCCCACTTCCCGCCTGTTTCTATTTGGGGCGGGGCATAAACAGGCATTATTTGCTCAGGAGTAACTAGACCTCTGTCAACGTACTTTTCTTTTAGAGTTTTACCAACAATATCTATTGCTTCTTCCCATGAGTTGAAATTTGACCTGCCGTTGCCAAATCCCCAAGCATTGAAACTATTGCTTCTGACTGCGTCTCCCCCGCCAGACTCCTTCATTGCTATTGCCGGAATTAATCTGAAATCCAG
>MFBL01000020.1:0-12165 GCA_001774945.1 Candidatus Curtissbacteria bacterium RIFCSPHIGHO2_12_FULL_41_17 | reverse complement strand
TGAATAGCTGGCAAGGGTAGTACCCTTAAGAAAATTTTCAACAATATGAGGACGAAGGTCGTTGACTTGAACACCCAAGACTTGAGGATCTAAGCCGGTAGTGGCTGTGACTTCAAATGAGGAAAAATCTGCGGCGAAGTCAAGTTTGCCTGTTTTGTTGAAAGTTGAAAGTGATAAAACTGAAGTTGCCAGAACCAAAGGAGTTGCTATAAACCACAAAAAAATGAGTGCAGGTTTTTTGAACATGCGCCTACTTTTAATATCGCATGTGTAAATTTGGGTGTCAATTAGGTCAATGTATATCTATCTGAGATTTCAATGAGCGGGTGATGTACCCTTCACTAAGGTTTCGGAGTACTAAAGGTTCTGGGTTTACCTTGAGCTTCTCGCGGGGCTCAAACCTACACGCGCTGTTTAATGATAACAATGATGAGGTTGAAGACCCTGAGTCCTGAGCACTTCGGTTGCACTCAGTGTAAACGTAGTCGAAGGATCGAAGGGCTAAATTGCTACCTGCCTGCCGGCAGGCAGGGCGCTTCAACTTGAGGCTTTGAACAATCACTTGGAGCATAGCTATTATTCTTACGCTTGATTAGTGATATCAGTTAGAATTTTAGCTTTTAGTACTTGAACTTTCGCCTAATTCCTTGCTTCTTTTAACTAAGCTGTAAATTCTGGCCCTATTGTATCTTTGAAGCATGACAGCATAGAGATTTCCCGCTGTGGCTACCGCATTTATGTATGTTTCGCCGGGTAAGTCTGGCCCAAAAGATAGTTTATCAAAACCCGCTAATCCAGCGGCAAATGCGGCCAAACCAGCCGCATGGACTGTTTCAAAGACTCTGGTGCTCAGATCATACTTTTTTGCCTCTTTTAAGTTTGGTTCAGATAAAGAGTAGAAAGGGAGACCAGTTCCAGTATTTCTTCTCAAAAACCTTATCAAAACGTCTCCAGTAGGAATCCATCTCTTAAATGTTCTGATTCCAACCCATCGATAAATCCTGCCATCGCCTTCCCATGGCTTTGGTGCAAAATAAGCCTCAGTAATAACCCCTCCAACCTTTTTTGTGACTTTTAGAGCACTAGAAGGCAACGACTCTTGCGAATCGGAGACTTCATTCCGTAGAGCAAAACCGCTAATTCTTTCTGGATTCATAAGGAGAAATTATACTAAATTTGAAAGGGATTATCAACTATAGGATATCTGAGCGGGAAACGGGGATCGAACCCGCGGCCTTCTCGTTGGCAACGAGACGCTCTACCACTGAGCTACTCCCGCGTAGTCAATCTTGAATTTTAGCAGAAGTTATAAGTTAAGGCAATTTGTTTATCCCTTGAGTGCTAATATTCTTATAAACTTCCGAGGACTAAGAGTCATCGGTATTCTCCTTCAAGTTTTAGGCCCGTAGTCGAGTTCTACTCGACGAGGGCCGCATGGCACTGTATACATGAGCAAGCAGATACCTTAGTCCTCGCAAGTATGTATTCGCTTTCGCATTCATTCGTGGACTGATAGTTCGCGGTGTTCTGCGAGCGAATATAAATTAGATAGAAGTTTTTGGTTAGTTTTCAATTTTTAACTGGTCGCTAATTCTCTTCGCATTAATAACTTTTACAACCACCTTTATATTAGTGGTAATAACAAATATCAAAAACGAAGCTAGGATCTGGCCAGTAATTGCACCAAGTGCCAAAATTAACATCCTAACGTCCCTTTTAAAAGGGAAATCGAAAGATGCGATTAGCTTCTTTCCTGTAGTCATAAAAAATTTAGATGACATGTAATCCTG
The DNA here is from genome assembly GCA_001774945.1 of Candidatus Curtissbacteria bacterium RIFCSPHIGHO2_12_FULL_41_17. Taxonomy (GTDB): domain Bacteria; phylum Patescibacteriota; class Microgenomatia; order Curtissbacterales; family GWA2-41-24; genus 2-12-FULL-41-17. The sequence continues at coordinate 10,375 of MFBL01000020.1, read as the reverse complement.
CAGGACGTCAGCAAACATTACCATAATTGCCAAAAAGAAAATAAAATTATTGCCTGTTGCGTTCCAATAGCCATAAGCCATTCCGGCAATCAAAATCATATCCACGTATCTGTCTAAAATTGGATCAAGCCATGTTCCAAAAAAAGATTTCATGAATTTGAGCCTTGCAATTTCACCGTCACATCCATCGATAATAGATAGAAATTGAATCATCAAACCGCCAAAAATTAACCATGGATAAGTCCCTTTTGAAAGCAGGAAAAAGGTTAAGATTGCCAAAACTGGAATAAAAACAGAGATCATATTTGGAGTAATTGGCGTCTTAATTAAAAAACGGGTTATAAAAGTAGAAACTTTTCTATTAAATTTTTTGGATAAAATACCATCTGCAGGTTTGGATAAATTTTTCAAAAGTTTTTTTTGGGCAAATTTGATGTCTTCCCAGGTATCGCAATCTGCCCAAAGGCTGTCTTTAGAGTCAAGTGTCCTGAGTTTATCCTCAGAAATTAAAATTCTCATGCCGTCGCTTAAAGAATTTTTTCCGCGACTTGTGCTTTTCTTTAAAACTTCAAAAATATAAGGAGAACAAACAAACATGCCTGTATCATAAGCATTGTAATTTTCAAGGTTTTTATTTAAAGCAATAGCTCTACCATTTTTAACCATAACCTTAGTCGTGTCTTCAACATCGCAAACGGAGTCCAGATTTTTATCAATTGCCAGGGCGCATTCGTCACTTTTAAGCTTAAGCCTTTGAATTCTTATTAGAGTTTTTGGGTCAAAAACATGATCACTCATAAGAAGTGCAAAATTTTCCCTGAAGTGTTTACGCGCGACAAGAGCTGAAATTCCATTTGCTTTTTCCCAGTTGTTATTTCGAACGAAGGAAATCGAAACACCGTATTTTGTACCGTTGCCGAGGAATTCCTGGAGTTCTTTGCCTTTATAACCCGTGACTATTACAAACTCGTAAATACCTGCTTCTTTTGCACCCAAAATAACACGCTCTATAATCCTTAAACCCAAAAGCGGCATAAGGGATTTGTGGCGTCCACGTGTTACAGGCTGCATTCTGGTACCATTTCCGGCTGCTATAATTAACGCTTTCATGAATTCTTCTTTTATATTTTTCAGATAATAAAAAAGCGGGTATTTTTAAATACCCAATTTATCAATTGTTGGCAGGTAATAACTTAAGATTTACGCCATGTTAAAAAGAAGACTTTTTTTACTGGAGTAAATATGCGATTTTTTTCATAATTATTTCATAAAACAAAAGCATGGGTATTATACCAGAATTATTGACCGTTATCAACTATAGGTTTTGTGCCGCCACCTCAAGACCCTGAAGGAAGTTGAAGGGTAGACGATGTCGTAGATCCTGAACTTGTCGAAGGGTTACTTTGTCCTGAGCACTTCGGTTGCACTTTCACTCTGACGATGACTCGTCATCGGAACGAGCAGTGTAAACGAAGTCGAAAGTCATGGCCTTGAGTTTAATCGAAAGGAGAACTTTTTGGGTCCATGCTATCTGTAAACATCTTTTCTGTGCCGAATGTCGGTGATAATAACGTCTTTATGTTGATTTATGAAATATACAATTCTGTAGGGCCAAATTCTCAGCGAATATTGTCCTTCAAGCTTACCGGTAAGTTTTTTGCCTTCGTATGGATTTGTCTCTAATTTAGATTTAGCACCCGCAATTCTTTTTTCTAGTTTTTTATCTTTTAATTTAAATAAGATTTTCTGCGTATTTGGAGTAAAGTAAACTTTGGCCACAGGTTATTTCGCAGCAATGACGTTCTCAAAAGGTATAATTTTGCCTGCCTTAATTTCTTTCATGCTTTTAGCAATTGATGCCATCGCACGCTTGTCACGAAGCACTTCCAATGTTTCCTCCAAGCTTTCCAGCTCATCAGCATTTACCAGCACGGCTTTTGTTTTACCGTGTCTGGTAATAATTACTCTTTTGGAAAGTTTATCAACTTCTTCCAAAAGATCGTAAAGTTTTGCTCTCGCGTCAGTCGCAGAAATTGTATTAGACATTGTACAGTTATTTTACGTAATTACGTAAAATATGTCAAGTGCCGCATCGTAGATTATGTTATTTGTCCCTTGTAACTTTAGTGAAAAGAAATGAACTTTTTGGGTTCAGAATCAAAAAATCTTATTGAGTTGTTGAAGAACCTTGCTCTGAACATATATAATAGCATCATGCCAAAAGTCAAAAACTTTAAAGTCATAATTGAACAGGATGAAGATGGGGTATTTGTTGCCGATGTTCCAGCAATTCCAGGTTGTTATACCCAAGGAAAAACATATGAAGCAGCTGTTAGAGGAATTAAAGAGGTAATCGAACTTTGCCTGGAAGAAGCAAAAGCGGATCCGGTTTATCGCGCCAAAATAAACTTGGAGGAATCTCCTCCTGACAAATTCTTGGGAATAACCAGTGTTCCCGCAAGAATCTCCTTCTAATGCCAAAATTGCCTGTCGTAACAGCAAAACAACTTATAAAAATTCTTGAAAAGTTAGACTTTGCCGAAACTAGACAAAAGGGTAGCCATAAGTTTTTTAAACACCAAGACGGTCGAGTTACTTCCATACCTTTCCATTCTGGGGATATAGGGAAAGGTTTGCTGCGCAAAATACTCAATCAAATTAAAATTTCTCCGGAAGAACTTCGAAAACTGATCGAAAAATAAATTAGAAGAACTTTTTGGATTCAAAAGCAGAATAACTTTGTCACTTCTGTAGTTGCCTTCGCCTGACTATCAGCATTAAGCTAAATAATCCGTTCAAAGCTGTCCAAGTAGCTGGATACAACCATGTGATGATGTTGTACTGCTGAAGGGCAAATAAGCTTAGTGTATGCCTGAACGTGTTGAGTCCATATAAAAACAGCGTTTCAGAATCTGGTTTATTCCATGATTTTCTAATTGTAGGAGCAAAACCTAGTGCACCTATTGCGGCAACTAAGATAATAGATAAAACTGGCTGCTTTGCAATTATCCACAAGCCCAATGCAACGAAGGAAAGTATAAGAAAAACCGTATCGGATGTTGTTATATCTTTTTTACCTATTCTCAGGCCTAGAACAATAACTACACAGTTAAGTATCAGAACTGTTAATGTTACCAAGGATCCAACTCCCGCTCCTGCGCTTACCTGCAGCGCGAATGCGATTGCAGCGTTTATACCCCATATACCCCAAGTATATACATGAGGAATTGTTTTTCCTTTCAGTGTGTTGCGAATATAGGGGGCGTAGCCAATAATAGATAGCACTACAGCAACAAAAGCGATGATTGTCTTAATCTCAATCACACTTGAAGTATACAATAGGAGAACTTTTTGGTTCAGAACTTACTTTAATTGGTCTTGTAAAAACTCAGATACTTTTTGGGCAAATTCTTGAAGATCCCTTCTTAATTTTGGTGAAGTTCTTATAAATTTTAACGCAATCGTTTCTGTCACTTGGTTCCACTCAGCAGCACTTTGACCAAACAAAAATTCTAGCGCTCTTATTGCGTCGCTTTGAGAAACTTCTGGGAAGACTCTTGTTCTAAAAGCAATATCAGATTCTCCTTCCTGTCTTTGTTGACCATATTGACTCAATAACAAATCTAGAGAATCACCAATATACTGATCTTTTGTTGAAACTGCTTCAACTGGAAGACTCGCTATTCCCTCCCCTGATAAAATTTCTTGTGCTCTAGTAAAAAGCTTTGAAGAATCACCTCGATCTCTTTCAAAGAGCCAAGTTCTAAATTCCAGTTCACCCTGATCATTTTGGGAAATAAACGTTTTTACTTGTCTGCCTTGCACATAGTCCATAGCCAATTCTAATTTGCCTTTTCTATCTCTAATGAATTGATCTGCTTCCTCAGGAGTCATGGTGGATCCTCTCTCGTGATGTAGCCAACCCATACCCACAGGTCTCGCCATTTCGAAGCTTGCTACAGCAACTGAACGAAGAATTTGGCGCAGATCTTCTTCTTCACCTGCCTTTATGACTGACGTGTCACCACGTCTCTCAATATCCATACGAGTTGAGAATTATAAATCAGAACCTAGACATTGTCAACTATAGGTTTCTATTTGTGCCGGGAGTTACTTCGTCACTTCGTTCCTCAGTATAAACTCCGTCGAGTTTCACCCGACTTCTCAACACAAGCACAAATTCCAATGACTGTGTCATCAGAATTTGTGCCGACATGTAGACGATGTTAGAATTTTTTGGGTTCAAAAGCAAAATAACTTTCTTGACTGAATGCGAAATTGTATACTAACTTTTTAGAGTATGAACATTGGCATTTTGCTTTTTACGACAATTACCACACCATTAGTTTGGGCTATTCTAAGCAATCAAACTATTTTAGAAATAAAGAAAATTCTCTATGGAAGAAGCAAAAGATATATATTCCTCTACGCTACACTTTTAGTTTGCGCATATTTATTGGCAAGGTTCTTTGTATACCTTTTTTTGTACCTCATTAGCTATTCCTTGGAGAACTTTTACCCTGCTATAAGCGAAGGCACTACGTGGATCATTTTTGCCTCACAATTCAGCTTTTGGGCACTAATTAATAGAATCAGCCTTTTGAGGAAAGATAACATAGTTGCAAAGCTAACTCTTTACCACATCGCAGAAATGTTTTGGATTCTTGCAGCAACATTAATAATTGGTGAAGTTACTACACTTCTAGGAAGTGACCTTTTGGGGTTTAAATCGCTATAAACGGAGTTAAGACAGCTCATTGACATAAAGCTATATTTTACTTTATAGAAGCGCGACTGTCGAAGAAATTGTGTCCAGTAGCTTTCTGTCTTCCTCCCCTGCTTCAAAAATAACAATAGATGGTCCAAATTCTACATAAGTACCAATTCCAACTTCGGGGTTCGTTTCGTCAATAGGTAGGGAATTTCTTTTATAGTCAAAAGCCTTAAAGTTGTTAATAGATTTATTTTTAAGCTTTGTATACCTTTGGTTCCCAACAACTAGATTGCTGATATCTTTAGAGGAGTTGTCGGCCATATTATAAAACTCCGAAAAATCCTGCCCTATGGTGCTACCTAATTCAGCGTGATAGGCTCTTACTAAGAATCGCGGTGCTTCTTTTCCTTCTTTTATTTCAAAAAAAGTCGCTTCGTCTCCCAAGGCTGCATCGCCTGTTTACTTTTAAGTAAGGTCTGCAGGGTACTTAAAAGAAAATTTGTGCACATTACCCATATATGTTTTGAGTTGGGCACTCGCACTGGCTTGGGGTGATTGTGGCTTCTCGTTTGTGATGGATTTCTCAGTGTCTGCGCTTTTTGAATCTTCCTTTACAAGAAAAAGATAGACTGATCCCGATACGGCTATTAAAACCAATAAAATTATTGGAATTATAATTAACGTCTTCTTTTTGGTTAAAAACGAAGTTTTTGTATTACCGTTTAGGCTTGCAAACGCTCCGCTGATTACATTTTCCTGCCAGCCTGCTGCTAAAAGCTGATTGCGTATAACGTCAGGATTTGTACCGCTTGCCAAAGCCTGTCTTATGAAATTTGTAACCTCTTCGTTCATAAATTGCGATCTAAAATAGCATAACAGATAATCACAAGATCCATATAAGTTTATGGATATGCAACGAGCTGCAATGCGGAATCTAAAAAGTTCTAACTCTTCGATTAGTTATTATACTGAGTGAAATCGATATACTCAGAGTCATGACCTCCGAGTCTGGGTAGTCGAAAATCGAGGCTAAAAATGTTTTGTGCCGGGAGTCACTTCTCCTTCGACAAGCTCAGGATCAGTATAAACTCCGTCGTCCTACGGACGACTCAACGCCAAGGCACAATTTCCGTAACTTTAGTTACAAAAATTGTGCCGGGAGTCGGAGTCGAACCGACATTCTCAGTCAGCCTTGTGCCGAGATCCAGAGTTGCACTGGAGCCTTTCGTTTTTCAGACGAACGCGCAATGACTACCTACGCTATCTCGGCGGTGTGGGCGGTAAAGGATTCGAACCTTTGGCCTTCGCAGTGTAAATGCGACGCTCTAACCAGCTGAGCTAACCGCCCGTTAAGTGTGCGGACGACAGGACTCGAATCCTTCGAATTCTCTCAGGACTAGCCTGCGCTCTGTGGGCCGAAGAGGACTCGAACCCTTCGATTCTCTCAGGACTATAGCCTCCACATCCTAGTGCCGAGGACAGGACTCGAACCTGCACACCCTTGCGAGCACAGCCCCCTCAAGGCTGCGTGTCTACCAGTTCCACCACCTCGGCGCGCTTGCCCCGTATATTACGAAGTAATTGTACGGGGCATACCAAATTCCGCCACGTCCGCATATGTGCCCTGGGGGAGACTCGAACTCCCACACCCTTACGGATACACCGCTCTGAACGGTGCCTGTCTACCAATTCCAGCACCAGGGCCAGAAGTGGAGTTTACCCTGAGCGAAGCCGAGTCTGACTCGGCGAAGTCGAAGGGCCACTTCGGCATACTCAGTGCAAGCACTTCGGCGCTTAGAAATTTTAGCATAAATGATATATTCGCAAAAGCTCATGTAAACTCGAATACACACTACCAATACTTTGTATTGGGAGTTTATAATCGCTTGTGATTACATCGCACGCTCTTGTATCGTTTCGCGATATAATTTAGCCATGCTATCGCGAGTGCTTCTGCTCTTTTTTTTAGTCATATTAATTTTCCTTGCCAACGGATTTATTAATCCGATTCCTGAAAGGAAAGCGGATTCGAGTTTTAAGCCAATCTACGGAACATCATATAGTTTTGAACAGGCTGGCTGGTATGGTCTTAATCCAAGAGGAACCTATATCAAATTACTCGATGATTTTAACTTTGATTGGATTAGACTCCCCTTTTTTTGGGACCAGATGTTAACGGATGGCGAATTCAATAAAAATTTTGACGATCTTAAATTTGCAATAGGAGAAGCCCAAAAAAGGGACATAAAAATAATAATTGCCCTTGGTGCCAAAACTCCATATTTTCCCGAATACCACTGGCCAAAAGAAATAGAAAAACAGGTTAAATTCGGCCAGAGGATAACCTTAGATCATCCGGTTGCCAAAGATATTCTTGATATTGACGAAAAAGTCGTTAGGGAACTTTCCGTCTATGACAACATAATTTACTGGCAGGTAGAAAACGAGCCTTTAATCGGCAATGTAAACAGATGGAAAATTGATCCTTCTCTGATAGCAAAAGAAGTTGAGACAGTTCGTCAGGCGGATCCTAAAAAACGCCCTATTATTTTAAATCATGCGGCTGTAGGTTTTTACGACAGAAGTTGGCAGAAACTTTTACCGATTTTAAGCTCCGGTGATGTTTTTGCGGCAAATGCTTTTTTTAAGACCAAAGGTACGGATCTTTTTAATTTCAAAATTTTAGGCCGCGAAGTTCATATGCTTTGGCCCGACCATCTGGTCTGGCCTGTTCAGCCGTGGTTTGTTTTTTCTCCGGATTTCAAATCAATGAAAACCAAAGCAGAAGAAAAAGGAGCCAAATTTTGGGTTTTAGAAATGCAGGCCGAACCCTACATTAAAAAACTGGACGAAGCGGACGATCCGTATTTAACCTTTACTGCCGGCGACATCGAAAAGGGAAACAATTTTCTCAGGTCTTACAGAATCGAGTCTGTAGGTTTATGGGGAGCAAACTTTTGGCTGTATAAAGAAAAAAGCGGAGATTATTCTTATACGAAGGCTGTTAAATCAATTGTTGAGTGACTACTGATTGTACAGCTTGTAGGAGACAGAAACCTCTATTTGGCTGATTTCATTATTCGAGTTTAATGTAAAAGCAACTAGGTGCTCTTTATTTTTAGAAAGGCCGATAAAGGCATTTGCAAGCCTTTCGTTTTTGGATTTCAGATTTTTAACAAGCGTGGCGTTTTGATTGAAATCAAACGGCACGCCCTCTTTTGCGTAATCCAGTTGGAACACTGCATCATCGGGAGTCATGGGTTCGCAGCAGGAGCTGGACATGATAATAAAGTTTACTTTGGGCTTCTGCATGTAGCCGGCAAGGGCTTGGGTATTTTGAGAATTGATGGCAGCTTCAATATTTTCCCGGACTTCAGAAATGGTGTTTTTGGGTGAAGGTGACGGTGAAGGTGACGGTGATGGTAACGATTCAGGTGTTACTTGCGGTGATGTGACTGGCGACGGGCTTGCGCTTTGACCGGTGAATTGTTTTATAAGTTTTTGGTTCTGGAAAATTAAATATCCTGCCGCTGCGAGTAAAGCAATAACTAGAAAAATCAAGATGAATGTAAACTGCTTGCCCACAAAGAAAGGATAGATTAATTTGTTATCAAAGTCAAAATTTGGTTTAATTCACCTCGACAATGAAAAAAGTAGCAGTAGTTACTGGATCAGCTAAAGGACTTGGCCGGGCAATTGCGCGGGCACTGGTCGACTGGGGATTTACTCCTGTAATCCATTACAGAAGCAGTGAGAAAGAAGCAGCAGAAGTCCTGAAACAAGTACAAAAGAAGACACCTGATGCTATTGCGATTTCCGCAGACTTGAGAAATGAAAAAGAAGTTGGCCGGATGTTTGATAAGATTTATAAAAAATTCAAAAAAGTCGATCTTTTGGTTAATAACGTCGGTAACTTCGTATATCGGGATTTTTCCGAAACTACTAATAGCCAGTTTGTTGATCTTTTGGAATCCAACATTTACTCTACCCTATTTTGTTCACGAGCGCTTCTGCCTTCTATGAGAAGAGAAAAATCAGGTCATATTATCAATATCGGCGTTGTTGGTGCAGACCATCTCAATTTGCTGGAAAAGTCCGCGCCTTATTTTTTTTCCAAAAACGGAGTCTGGCTTTTAACTAAAATGATGGCCAACGAAGAAGCCAAATACGGAATACATGTTAATATGATTTCGCCGGCTTCTTTAGAAACTGATATTTTTAAAAAGAGTGATTTTCCAATGGGTAGAAGCGCGAAGTATCAAGATGTAATTCGCGTACTTGAATTCTTGATATCAGATAAGGCATATTATATAAACGGTGCGAATATCGAAGTGGCTGGCGGATTTATTCCCAGGATCAAATGAATAAAAAATTAATTTTCGTTGCCTTTTTTATAATCCTCGGCTTGATTCTTCTACAAATTCCCATAAGCGCCCTTGAAGGGGCAAGGGTCAAATTCACTGTTTTTGATCTCTTTGCACCGATTGCCGGTGTTTTTTTGGGTGTACCTATTGCTATTGTTTCTGTCATCTTCATGCAGGCCGCCAATTTGGGACTGCATGGCTTCAGCGGTGTTAATGTAGTTTCACCACTGACTCTAGTTGCTACATTGAGATTTTTGCCGATGATTGTGGGTGTTTGGTTTTTTGCCAAAAAAGAGGGCAAACTTTTAGTAATACCTGCTTTGGCGATCATTGTTTTCAATTTACATCCTATCGGCAGAAACGTCTGGTTTTACTCGCTTTTTTGGACTATCCCTTTTATTGTCTGGCCCTTTAGAGACCGTTTCTTGATTGCAAGAAGCCTTGGCGCAACATTTACGGCCCACTCTGTAGGAGGGGCTATGTGGATCTGGGCTTTCAACCTTCCTGCAAATATCTGGATTTCTTTAATTCCGATAGTTGTTATGGAGCGAGCTATCTTTGCTCTTGGTATTAGCGCTAGTTACGTTTTATTTAATAATATGTTTGCATTACTTAACAGGTGGCATATCCTAACAGGTGCTTTTTCACTTGATAAGAAGTACCTGCTTAAATTCCTCAGGTAGATAAGTTCTTAGTTTATAGATCAAATGTTTATTGATGAAAACAATATTAAGACTGATTGATCGAATATTTATACCTTCTATAACTCTTGCTCATTGTGATGTTCCCTGCGGAATTTATGATCCACACGAAGCACAGATGGCAGCTCATACAGTTCTTAGAATGACTACGATGATCGAAGAGTTAGAAGCATCTTCCAAAGATCCGGATTTTGAAGAAAGAAAGCGAATAATTTCTCAAATCTCAAGACTTACTAAAGTAAAGGAAGATCATGCAGAGGTTGTGAAGCATCAGGTAAGAATTATCTGGGGGGACTACTTTAAAGCTGAACATTTAGAAAAGTTTAAGGATTTACACGACTTGGTTTTTAAGATCATGAAGCAAGCGTCGTTAGGCCGGCAAAATGTTGATGTAAAAGCTTGCCGGGAACTTCTTACAATGGTACAAAAATTTGCCCAGATTTTTTGGCAAAGTAAAGGTAGAGAAACAGTGCGTGTAAAATCAGGATACCCAACTGAGGGTGAAGTTGTTACACCTTTGTAAATTCCCATTTTCCCGATTCATTGTAAAAGAAGAAAGTATGATGCCGGCTTTGAAACCGGGCGATCATGTTCTG
>MFBL01000019.1 GCA_001774945.1 Candidatus Curtissbacteria bacterium RIFCSPHIGHO2_12_FULL_41_17 | reverse complement strand
ACCGTTAAATTTAGAAAACGGTATGGTAGGCAATTGATTGACGTAATTTAAATAAAGTGGAAGAAAATCAGATTTTTGAGATCGATATTGATGTACTTCAGGCAAATCCACTTCAGCCGCGCGGATTAATTACCGCGGATTCGTTGGTTGAAATGGTAGATTCCATCAGAGAACACGGAGTTTTAGAACCGCTGGTCGTTGCCAAAACTCCTGCCGGATATCAAATTATTGCCGGCGAAAGACGCTGGAGAGCAGGTAAAATTGCCGGTCTTACAAAAGTACCGGTAATTATCAAAGAAACAACCCCTCAGGGGATGCTGGAGATGGCAATTATTGAAAATGTGCAAAGAGTAGATCTTAATCCACTCGAGCGGGCACAGGCTTTCAAAAGGTTGATTGACGAGTTTGGTCTTGCAACTTCTGAAATCGCCGTCAAAATTGGCAAAAGTGCCCCATATGTTTCAAATACACTGCGTCTTCTGTCTGTACCGGACGCTTTAAAGGACGCTTTGGCTTCCGGTGCCACGACCGAGGGCCATGTAAGAGCTCTGGCGTCGCTCGAGGACCCGCATTTAATAGTAGAAGCTTATAAAGAAATACTGGAAAAAAATTTGTCTGTTCGAGGCGCCGAAGAACTTGCCCGCAAAATGAAGGCAAGGGAAAACATTGCCCCAAAACAGCAAAAACCGGCACAACGAATTCAAAGTGAGGAGTTGGAGAAATTTCAGGACGAGCTTACAGATAAATTAACCAATAACGGAGCCAAAGTAAAGGTTAAAATTAGTCAATCCAGAATTGAAGGCAAAATGCACATCGTCGCCAAGGGCAATATCGAGGCAACTCTCTTAATCCTGAAGCGTATCAGGGATGCCATAGTTAACTCCTGAAATAAATCTCGTCCCCTTGTATTTTGGGTTTGCAAATACTGGCCAGTAGACGAGCCAGGCGCGTCCCTTGATAGCTTTTCTGTCAATTGCACCGAAAGCCCTAGAGTCTGAGGAAGCCTGCCGATTATCCCCCAAAACGAAGTACTGCTTGTCGCCCAAAAGTACATTAATACTGCCGTCGGTTGCTTGGGTTTCATAAGGTTCCTCAATTTTAATACTGTTTACAAAAATAGTCCCGTTCTCGATTTTTACGTTATCGTGCGGCAAGCCAATAATTCTTTTTATATAATCGACTTTTTGAGGAGTCGGGGCCTTAAAAACAATTACGTCTCCGCGCTTTGGTTTATAAAGATGGTAAGAAACCTTTTCGGTAAGTAGAAGTTCTCCGTCAACAAAATTAGGCATCATCGAATCGCCTTTTACCCGGTGAGGCTGTACCAAAATAATGTAGACGAAAAAGAAAATTCCCAAAGAAATTAAGGCAGTTTGTACAATCTCTTTTAAAACCGTAAGTAGTCTGTCTTTTAAGCTCATTGTTACAATTCTATGTTAAAATTGCCTTTGTCGTACAGTGGGCGAAAATGGACTCGTAGCTCAGCTGGTTAGAGCGTCACATTCACATTGTGAAGGCCAGAGGTTCGAATCCTCTCGAGTCCACAAAAAAACATAAGTTATCAGATTTTACCTCAAATGCAGCTTATTAAATTCCTTCTTATTGCCACCATCCTTTCTCTTCTAATTGGGCAGACAGTACGGTTACCATTTTCCGAAAGTGGAGCAATTACCATTTCTGACATTTTGGTTTTTGCCGTTGGTTTTGTTTTTTTGATTTATAGTCTGACTTTAAAAAGGTCTGTTAAATTACCCAAGGAAATTTTTCCAGCGGCAATGCTCTTTTCCCTTACCGCAACAGCCTCGCTGATTTTGGCAAGCGGCCATTTTTCCCTAGCTCAGCTAGCTACATCTTCTATGTTTCTAGTAAGGTTTCTGATTTATTTTTTTCTGGCTGTAATTTTTTACAATGTTGTGGAAAAAAGCGAAATCAAAAATTGGGTCAATCTTATTCTTTGGATAGGTCTCATTTTTGCATTTCTTGGTTTTGTCCAGCTGTTTTTAATTCCCGATTTTACTTTTCTGATTTCCTTTGGTTGGGATCCCCATATACAAAGGATTGCTTCGACATTTCTTGACCCGAATTTCACAGGCGGGTTACTTTCGATCTTATTGGCAATTTCCCTATCATTATTTTTATTCTCAAAAGAGAACAAGTACCTTTTTGCCCTTGCGATCTTTTTAATAGCTTTGATTTTGACTTTTTCCAGAAGTTCCTACTTAGCTTTGCTTACCGTGATTTTGACGATCGGTTTTTTGAAATCAAAAAAGGCACTTATTGCCATTTTTATATTTTTAATGGCAGTTTTTTTAGTTTTTGGGCAGGTAAGATCGAGAGTAGCTTCTGCATTTACCCTGGATGAAACATCACAAGCCAGACTGCAAAGCTGGTCACAGGCGATAACTGTTTTTGCGGATAATCCAATATTCGGGGTCGGTTTTAACACTTATCGTTTTGCTCAGGCAAGGTATGGATTTTTTACGGCAGATGAACCTTTGGGCGGACATTCAGGCGCCGGAACTGATTCCAGTATGCTTTTGGTAGCAGCCACAACCGGGATTTTTGGATTAATATTCTACCTGTATATGATACTTTCAATTATTAAAATATTTGCAAGATCAGCAAAGTCAAATTATTTACATCTAGGCTCTCTGGCCGCATTCTTGGGTTTACTAATTCACTCCCAGTTCGTCAATTCGCTTTTTTTCCCCCAACTTATGCTTTTAGTCTGGATGCTGGTTGGCCTGAATCTTGCAAATGATACTTAAAATTTTTATATTCTGGAGGCTGGGACTATTTTTAGTCACTTACTTAGGGAGTATTGCTTTCCCACTTGCGTCTAATGGGGGTTTGGGAGCGCCTACTTTAACTAAACCATTTAGCTACTGGCTTTCATGGGCACAGTGGGATGGTGGATATTATTACCAAATTGCTACAAGAGGATACTGGTTTTTCGCAGACTATGCCTTTTTCCCGCTTTATCCCTTTTTGGCTAAATTTTTAAACGTTATTTTCTCAAATCTTCTTTTCACTGGACTTGCAGTTTCTAACATATCTTTCCTTTTGTTTTTAACAATCTTTTATAAATTTTTAAAAGAAAAGTATTCAAAGAACATTGCCATCAATTCCGTCATTACTTTTCTGTGTTTCCCGACGACCTTTTTTGCAGTCGCATATTATTCGGAAGGGTTATTTTTATTGCTTACCGTTCTGGTTTTTTTCTTTTTGAATCAGAAAAAAATACTACAAGCGGCTTTGGCAATAATATTCGCGTCATTAACCAGATCCATTGGCATGGCATTAATATTATCTCTTGTTTACAACTACTTTTCATCAATTTCATTTACGATTAAAAATGTTTCCAAAAAAGTACTTTATTTGTTACCAAGCACCTTGGGAGCTGCGCTTTACATAACTTATCTTTTTTATAAACTGAATAACCCGTTTGGTTTTATTAGTGTACAAACACTTTGGCTAAGAAATATAAACGACCCAATCTCCACAATCATTGGCAATGTTTGGATAATTTTTACAAACCCTAATGCCCCGTTTGATCAATATACGGATTTGCTAATAACTCTTATATTTTTATCTCTTTTAATATTTGGTGTTAGGAAAATTTCTTCTTCTCTCTGGATATTTTCAATGCTGGTTATATTAATTCCAGCGTCAACCGGCACTCTTACCAGCATGCCAAGATATGTTTTAGCCTCATTGGGGGTATTTGTTATTTTAGGACAATTACTGGAGGAAAAACCTTATTTAAAAGTGCCAATCTGGATGGCTTCACTTTTTTTACAGGCGATTTTAGCAACTAAATTTGTCAATGGCTATTGGGTAGCCTGAACATAAATTGATCTAATTACCTAATTGTTCTAATTGCACTAAAAAATTAGAAATTATTAAATTGGGAAATTGACTAGAAATTAGAGCAAGCGAAGTTTTGCTTCGCAAAATTAGAAATTAAAAATTACTTCCTGAAGTTAACCTTTAGGCTTACAGTCTTGCTGTTGCCGGCTTCGTCAACTGCTTTAATTTCCAGCTTATTTTCTCCTTCAACTAAAGGAACAAAAACTTCAAAATTATTTTCACTGTCAATACTTGCTAAAAAACCATTAGCAAAAACCTGGGCGTCTTTATCTGTTTTGCCAAAAACTTTTATCCTGTTGTTTGCAGAAAAAGACTGGTCGTCTGTGGGGCTTTCTACCTCAAGCGTTGGTTCTTTTGTATCCAAAACTACATTCTGGCTTTCAGACGGCTCGCTTTCGCTACCGGAAGTTGCTACTGCTTTTGCAAAAACTTTATTTTGGCCGTCGGAAAGAGAAAGATCGTCAAATACAAATTTGCCGCCCGTAACACCAGCGGTGCCTATTTTTTCATCATTTAAATAAATATCTATTTTTGTATCTTCTTCGGAAAACCCGGGAACTGAAAGCTTTGCGCTGTTTGTGGCGGTGGGTAGAGTGTCTAATCTCGGAGCCCTGAGGGTATTTTGAATGGACGTTTCTGTTTGATTTTTCCCAAAGATGCTATTAACTATGTCAGAAAATTTTCCCAAGAGAGGAATTCCCAGTGTAAATAAAAATACTGCCAGAATTACACTTATGACAGATAGATAGACTATTCGCTTGATTACTAATTTCTCGTCGCGTCTTGCAAGACGTTGTATTCTTGATCTTTTAACCATGTTTAGTCTCTGAGCCGAAGGTGAGAACTGCCTTCGCGAGTTTTGCTGTCGCAAAAAGCGAACTCACGACCCATTGTTTACCTGCCCGCCGCTCTTGAGCCACCTCCGAGAGTCGAACTCGGGACCTTCGCTTTACGAAAGCGCTGCTCTACCAACTGAGCTAAGGTGGCGAGCTTTGGCAGGCGAGCGAAACAGTTGTTCTGCCACCAAGCTACATCGGCGCAAGTTAATTTTAGCTTTTTGGAAACCACGATTCAAATGAAGGCTTTAACAAATCTTTTGTTGTACTCTCATTATGAAAGATAGTAACTCAAGCGACAATTACAATAAGCGAAGCAGCCCAAACCAATGTAAACGGATCTCAGTTATAATTAGAAGATGGAGGGAAAATTGTTGATATAAATAATGGCTGAAGGGCAAGAAGGTTTACCAGAAAAAGAGGATGAAGTAGATGAAATGCACCTGTTTCGCGGTGATGCCGCTGGAACTCCCCGCATTACTCCAGCTTATGGCCGATATGGTAAGGCTTTCTATTTGACTACAAATCCTAAGCTTGCTCAAGAATACGCCCATGTAAAAAAAGGACAAGTGTTCGAGTATACAACAAGTGCTCACTTCTTGAATCTGGACCATAGGCTCCAACCAGATGAGTTGAAAAAAATTAGGGAAATCGTTCCTCTTGAAAAAAAAGCCGAATTCGAAAAGATATTAGGGGGAAGGATAATAGCACGACAAGTATATGATGCCCTTATTTTTGCGGATGTTCAGTTTGAAGATTTAACCGCAATATTGCAAAATGCCGGCTTTGATGGAATTTATGACCCAAGAGATGGTGTGGTTGGAGTTTACAAACCTGAATTATTGAAACCTATTAAAACTTGAATAAGATATCTAAAAATTCCCAAAACATACAGATTCCCGCCATGGGAACGTTTCTGCCGAGAGGCCCTTTATGATTGAGCGGGAGACGGGATTCGAACCCGTGACAACTTGCTTTGGAAGCAAGTACTCTACCAACTGAGCTAAGGTGGCGAGCTTTGGCAGGCGGGCGAAACAGTTGCTCTGCCACCAAGCTACATCGGCGCAAGTTAATTTTAGCTTTTTACAAAGAGGTATTCAAACACAACTCAATTGCCACAAACTCTTTCGCGGCGAATTTAACCCTCAAATTGCCTTACATCTTTTCTATACTTGCAGAAACTACAGTCTGCGGCAGCTTTTGGTATTTTGCCTTTAAGTATTTTCATTGCATTTTTTATTCTCGCCTCAGTTTTTTTAGGATCTCCTTTAACTTTTACAACGTGGATAATCATCGGGAAGCCATTATGCAATTTTTTCCCGTGATCTGGATATACAAATATTAGATAGCCATAACCTGTTACCTTTAAATTATTTCTTTTGATCATAAAAACGTAGTCATCGATTTGGTTTTCGTAAGCCTGCAAAAGCTCCTTTTCTCTGGAGTCTGAACTTGCAGTTTTAAAATCAACAGGAACAAGTTCACCTTTTTCATTAACCAGACATTCGTCAAGTTTACCCAAAAAACCAAATTCGTCATTTATGCGTACAAAGTACTTTTCCTGAAATGGATTTTGAAGTTGTCCGGGAAGTTGCCCCTCGACCATTGGCGGCAGGTCGCCGGTTCCCCGAAACGAATCAAAGTAATTTTTCAAAACTCCGTCAAAGCGGTTTGCCAAGCGTGAAACTATTCCTTCCGGCTGCCGTATTCTCTTTATATATTGTAGCCAAAAGCATCTTGGGCACCGCTCAAGTCCTTCAATGCCTGTATGTGAAAGCCAAATTCTGCCGTCTTTACTCATAAAATTAACTGGCCTCAATTAAGTTTACTTTGCTCACGTAATTCTCACTTTAGTTCGAATTAAGTTTACGTTGATCACGTAATTCTCACTTTAGTTCGAATTAAGTTTACGTTGATCACGTAATTCTCACTTTAGTTCGAATTATAGCAGTGATGGCTCTACAAATCAGGCTGATATATAATTATGACCGGACTCAAAGCGATTATAATTGGCAAACGCGTGGACAGAAGATATAGGAGAGATGATATATGGTCGAATGGATTGATTCCGTTTTGCACAAAAGCATGCTGTTAGATCTCTTATTTTATCCCTAAGGCCCTTTTTCTTCTTTCTTCCAATTCATCCAGAATAACTTTTCTAATTCTTATGTTTTTGGGTGTAACTTCTACAAGTTCTTCGCCGTTTATGTACTCGAGGGCATCTTCAAGTCCCATTGGCACGGTTCCATTAAGCTTTGCGGCAACATCTTCACCTTTACTGCGCATATTAGTTAAGTGCTTTTCGCGGCAAACATTTACCCTTATGTCATCACCCCTAGAATTCCGGCCGATCACCTGTCCCTTATAAACTTCTTCGCCCGGATTTATAAAAATCGAGCCGCGTTCCTGCGCATTTATAAGTCCGTAAGTCTTAGACATGCCGCTTTCGTGTGCAACAAGAGATCCCCGAGTCCTGGTGTATGCGTTTTGTGTTTGGGGGCGATACTCGTAAAACAAAGTGTTTATTATTCCCTTTCCTTTGGTATCGGTTATAAATTCACTGCGGTATCCAAAAAGTTCAGCGCTTGAAATTACAAATTCAAAAAAAGTGATGTTTTCTTCGGTTTTTGTATCCTGGAGTTCTCCATGGCGGGCGCCTATTTTTTGCATAATAATTCCGCCATATATTTGCGGGACTTCTATGAAAACCTGCTCGTAAGGCGTCATGGTTTTTCCGTCTTGCGCTTTTGTAATTACCTGAGGTCTTGCAACTTGAAATTCATACCCTTCACGCCTCAACCTTTCTATTAAAATTGCAAGGTGCAGCTCTCCTCTTCCCGAAACAATCCAATCGCCGTTTGGCCCATCTTCCACCCTTAGTGCAACATCCGTTTCCAGTTCCTTAAACAGGCGATCCCTAATTTGTCTCGATGTTTTAAATTTGCCTTCCCTGCCCGCAAGAGGTGAACTGTTTACGCTAAAAGTCATCTTTATGGTTGGCTCTTCAATTTTTAGAACCGGCAGAGCGATTGGATTTTTTGCATCGGCAATTGTCTGGCCGATGTTGATCGCGTCTATTCCGGAAACGGCGATAATGTCTCCGGCTTGTGCAACTTTTACGTATTCTTTCTCCAAGCCGACAAATGTGGCAATAGATGTAATCGTCGCTTTTTGATTTTCTCCATCGTGAGTAATTTGGGCAACTTCTTGATTTGAATTTAAGGTCCCGTTATAAATTCTGCCGATTGCGATTCGTCCTTTATGGACATCGTATGTAATGTTTGAGACCAGCATCTGCAGGCTTTTATTTGGATCACCCAAAGGCGCCGGGATATGCTTTATGATTGTCTCAAAGACAGGGGATATATCGACCATTTTTTCGATTTGGGGTTCAAGCCCTGCTTTGCCGTCTTTTGCAACAGCGTAAATAACCGGGGAAAAAACAGTTTCTTCGTCTGCGCCAAGTTCTACAAACAAGTCGAAAAGTCTATTTAAGACAAACTGGATTCTTGCGTTTTTTTTGTCTACCTTATTTATAACGACAATTATTTTGTGCTCCATTTTAAGAGCCTGTTTTAAGACAAAGCGCGTTTGAGGCATAGGACCTTCCTGGGCGTCTACCAGAAGCAAACATCCCTCTGCCATAGTCAAAACTCTTTCCACCTCTCCCCCAAAGTCGGCATGGCCGGGAGTGTCGATAATGTTAATTTTTACTCCTCCCCACACGACAGAAGCGTTTTTGGAAAAAATTGTTATTCCCCTTTCCTTTTCCAATTCATTCGTGTCCATTATGAGATTTTCGGCAGCTTGTTCTTTATTGAGTGCGGTCTTAGACTGTCTAAGAAGCGCATCTACTAAAGTAGTTTTGCCATGGTCAACGTGGGCAATTATTGCGATATTTCTGATTTTGTCTATCATTTTTAAGCGGTAAAAAACCGCCTTTTGGCGGCAGCTAATTTTATCACTAAACGGTTTGATAAACAAAAGGAACGCCGTATGCAATTTGCAAAAAGTACAAAGAGGTCCTTGTCATTTTAATCCCCAATAAGTCCTGACACTATTTCGCTCGCGAAATTGACATTTTTTCAAGAACAACCACCTTCGATGTGACTTAGCCTTTCGACTACGCTCAGGATTATAATATTCTCAGCGTAAACACTTTGCTTTGCAAAGAGATCTTATACATGTTCGTTTCCTAAATGTCCAAAATAGGGTAAAATATACTTAAAGGAGGTGATTTAATATGAGCGATGATGATAAAACAAAAACAGATGAAGTCGCAGAAGAAGCAGCCGAGGATAAAGAAGCTGATGAAAAACCGAAAGAAGAAGCAGTAGAAGAACCGGAAGCTGAAGAAAAAGTTGCCGAAGAACCAGAGGCCCAAGAGTCAAAAACTGACAAACCGAAAGAGGAAACAGCATCAGCTGATGCAGAACCTGCAGGGGTTGACCAGCAAGGCCGTCAGCTTTACAGTGTCAAGTGCAGCAATTGCGGAAGAGATACACAGGTTCCCTTTAAACCCTCAGGTGACAGGCCGGTTTACTGTCGGGACTGCTACATGCAAAAGAAGAACTCATAGTTTGGTGAGAAAGTCGATCGCTTAAGTTTGTAGTAAAAACGAGTTTGACTCGTGAGCAGCGGACCGGATTCGAACCGGCGACCTTCTGCTTGGGAAGCAGACGTTCTACCAACTGAACTACCGCTGCGCGTCGAATCAGAGCTCGCTTTTAAGCTTTATCTTATAAAGATAAAGCTATTATCGCTCACTTGATTCTCCTTTTCAAAATTTCTTAAGAAATTTTGAGTTTTAACTATGAACTCCCAAACTTCATCGTGGAACGATGATTGTACTGCCTGCGTAAACCAAAGGATTACCGTTGGAAAGCCGTTTCATACCATTTGCCCGATCCAAAACTGTCCATTTTGAGCCGTCTCCATAGACCTTTTGGGCTATTGTAAAAAGCGTTTCTCCCATCTGGACTTGATAAGAGGTTCCACCAACAGCCGCTTTTGTTTTAACTACCTCTTCTTTTGCTGGCAGTTTTAAGCTTGTTCCGACCCAAATTACATTGGCATTTGCAATGTTATTAACCGCAGCCAATGCCGGCCAAAATTCCTGATTGCCGTAGACTTCTTCAGAAATTTTTGACAAGGAATCATTTTCTTTAACTTTGTAGTTGCTTCCGGCAACAGGAGCACCTTCTTGATTTTGGGTTTGTTGCGTCATATCTGCCTGATCAATAGTTCCCTGATTTCTTTTAGAAAAGAAGTTGGCAACCAAAAGTCCTAGAATTACTACGATTATCGCTCCAAGAATAAGGGAGGCATAAGATTCCTGCCAATTAAATTTGGAAATTTTACTAAATCTTTTAAATAACGTACTTTTAGCCATTTTCCTCCTTTCAGGCAGGGGGATAGGGGATGCGGTCGCGACCGGATTCGAACCGGCGATCTTCACCGTGACAGGGTGACGTGTTAAACCAGCTACACTACGCGACCGCGTGCAGATGTAGTTTACATTAAGGCAAAATGAGTGTCAATCAGCCTTAATATCTTTGTATACACCTGCGGTTTTACTTATAATATCTCCTGGTACTGTAATATTTTATGGTACTTACAATATTCTCAATGGCTAAGTTTATCTCCAACAAAGACATTGCCAAATTACTTCGGGAAATAGCCGCCGCATATGAGGCAAAGGGTGAGAACCGTTTTAAGGTTATTGCTTATGATAATGCCGCAGCCAGTGTAGAGCATGCTACAAGTGAATTAAAAGATTTATGGGAAGACGGCCAGCTTAATACTATCCCCGGGCTCGGACAATCCATTGGAGAGCATCTCGATGAGCTTTTTAGAACCGGTAAAGTCAGACATTTTGAAGCTGTGAAAAAAGGTATGCCGCAGGGGATGTTCTCACTTTTAGAAATAGGTGGACTGGGTCCAAAAAGTGCGTATAAACTCGCAAAAGAGCTAAACCTTAAAGGTCTTCAAGATCTGGAGAAAGCAGCCAAGAGTGGCAAAATTAGAAATATTCCCGGCTTTGGCGAAAAAAGCGAACAGGATATTCTAACGGCGATTGCTGAGCTTAAGAGTAAAGGTTCAAGATATATCTTAACAGAAGCTTTTCCAATTGCAGAAAGGGTGCTTAAACATTTAAGAACTCACAAGGATTGTGAGCGGGCAGAACCTTTAGGCTCTTTGCGCCGGATGCTTTCGACAGTTGGGGATATCGATATTGCAGTAGCATCCCAAAAACCCAAGGAAATAATTGAACATTTCAAAAAATTCAAAGAAATAAAAAGAGTTTTGGATGCCGGCAAGCGAAAATCGTCAATTTTTCTGCAAAACGGCATGCAAGTAGATTTACTTGTTGCGCCAACGCGGGCTTTTGGTGCTCTCCTTGTGCATTTTACAGGTTCTAAAAACCACAACATAGCACTTAGAGAATATGCTCTTAAAAAAGGTATGTCCGTTTCCGATTACGGAATAAAGGCAAAAGAAAAACTCAAAGAGTTTGCTACGGAAGAAGAGTTTTATAAATTTCTGGGAATGGATTATATTGATCCTGAACTTCGTGAAGATACTGGAGAAATTGAAGCATCATTAAATCATCATTTACCGGATTTGGTTGAGATCAAAGACATAAAAGGAGATATTCATCTGCATTCAAATTACCCGATAGAACCCAGTCATGATTTGGGTACGGCAACCTTTGAAGAAATTATAAAAAGAGCAAAGGAATTAAATTACCAGTACGTAGGATTGTCGGACCATTCTCCGGGATATTCAACACACACAAAAGAACAAATCATTAAACTGATTTCAAGACGAAAAGAGCAGATAGAACATTTAAAATCAAAATACCCCCGATTCGGGATTTTGAATTTATTAGAAATTGATATTTTGACAGGCGGAGAACTTTCTGTGCCCAAGGAAGGTTTAAAATTATTAGATGGTGCCATCGCCGGCATTCATTCCAGCCATAGGCAGGATAAGAAAATGATTACCGAAAGACTGCTTACTGCTATTAATTCCCCTTACGTTCAGGTTATTTCGCATCCAACGGGCAGGCTCCTAAATCAACGAGAATCCTATGAAGCGGACTGGCCAAGAGTCTTTGATGAGTGCAGAAAAACAAACACTATGTTGGAAGTCAATGCATACCCTGACAGGCTTGATCTTCCAGATACTATGGTGCGGGAAGCAATTAAAGCGCAAGTTAGATTAATTATCAATACGGACGCTCACCAGCTTGAGCAGATGGATAATATGCTCTATGGAGTTGCTGTTGCCAGACGCGGCTGGGCAACTAAAAGGAACATTGCCAATACCATGGTTTGGGTTGAATTTGCCAAGATGTTTAATGTTAATGTATGATTACACCAATGTCACCCACAGTACTGGTTGCAGGAATTTTAGTTTTAGTCCTCCTTTATCTGTGGTTTATTTACAACGGACTTGTAACTGCCAAAGTTCGAATAAAAGAAGCCTGGTCCGGGATTGAAGTTCAGCTGAAAAGAAGATCCTCCCTAATTCCCAATTTAATAGAAACAGTTAAAGGATATGCCAAACACGAAAAAGCTGTTTTTGAGAATGTAACAAAAGCAAGAAGCGCTATGCTTTCTGCAAAAAGCCCCAAAGAGATGGCAGCTGCCGACAATCTTCTTGCAGGTGCCTTAAAAACCCTATTTGCGGTGGCTGAAGCTTATCCGAATTTAAGGGCCGCTGAAAATTTTAAACAGCTGCAAGAGGAAATTTCCGATACGGAAACAAAAATTGCCGCTTCCCGCCAGTTCTATAATGCTAATGTCTTGGACTATAATACCAAAATTAAGGTTTTCCCAAATTTTATATTCGCAAAACTTTTTAATTTTTCAGAGGAAGAATTTTTTGAAGCAGAGGCAGAGTCCAAAAAAGAGGTCAAGGTAAAATTCTAACAGGATGAATTCCACCAAGATCTTTGCAGGTTCATCTAACCCTAATCTCACAAAATCAATTTCACAAAAATCTAAAATTTCTCTAGGAAAAATAGAACTTGGTATTTTTTCCGATGGAGAAATAGACGTTTGGGTTCAGGACGATGTCAACAACTGCAACGTTTTTATCCTGCAGTCTAATTCAATGCCTGTTAACGATAATATTATAGAGTTGGCGCTAATAGCAGATGCTTTAAGAAGAAGCGGGGCGCATAAAATTACTGCCGTGATTCCTTACTTTGGCTATAGTCGAAAAGAAAAACAGAATAGAGTTGGCGAACCCATATCTGCAAAAGTTATTGCCGATTTAATAATTTCCAGCGGAATTAATAAAGTTGTTTGTTTAGACTTGCATGCTGATGCGATTGTTGGGTTTTTTGATGTGCCGGTTATTTATTTGTCGGCACTCGAACTTTTAGCCTCAAGAATTAAAAAAGAAAAAATTAAAAGTCCTGTGGTAGTTGCGCCAGACGTTGGCGGTGTCAGGCGGGCCAGAAATTTTGCTGCACTTCTTGATGCGCCCCTTGCGGTTATCGAAAAGCATAGGTATACGCATGTTAGAGACCATATGGAGGTCTTATCAATGTCAGGAGAAGTATCCGGTGATAATGCAATTATCATCGATGATGTTATTTCAACGGGAGGAACGATTATCGAAAGTGCTAAAGCCCTTAAGAAAAAAGGCGTTAAAAAAGTTATCGTCTGCGCAACTCATGGTGTTTTTGCGAACAATGCAGTAAAGAGATTGGCAAATAGCCCGATTGATAAAATAATTGTTACTGATAGTATTTCCCAGAAAGCTAAAAGTCCTAAAGTTGAAGTGGTATCTGTAGCAGGTTTAATCGCCGATTGTTTAGTTCAAGAACTCTAGTCCTCCTCCGCATGAAGCTTCGGAGGATTTCGCAAGCTCATGGATTTTGCAAATAAACTCCAAAAAGCAGTTTCGAAAAATAACAGTCTTCTATGCGTTGGCCTAGATCCGGACCCCTCTCAAGGAGACTCGTTTAAAAGTGGTCACTCCATCTTTAAATTTAATCAGCAGATTATTGACCAGACAGCGGATCTGGTGTGTGCATATAAACCGAACATTGCTTTCTATGAAGCAGAAGGGCTTGAGGGACTGCGAGCATTAAAAGAAACAATTTTGTATCTTGCGAAAAATTTTCCCCAGATACCGATTGTGTTTGACGCCAAAAGGGCAGACATTCCCAATACTGCCAGAATGTATGCAAAATCCGCTTTTGACTATTGGCAGGCAGATGCGGTCACGGTTTATCCGCATTTAGGCTTAGATTCCCTAAAGCCTTTTTTGGAATATAAGGACAAACTGATTATTTTGCTTATCAAAACATCTAATCCGGATTCCGGCATGTTCCAGGATTTAAAAACTGCAGATGGGCCCTACTATCTGGCAATGGCAAAACGCATTAAATCCTGGCAATTTAAAAACATCGGTATATTTGCGCCAGCGACTTACCCTAAAGAACTAGAAGAGTTAAGAGCAATCTTCCCCGACAAAATTT